>NZ_JAALDN010000501.1 GCF_014144855.1 Dietzia maris
CGCCGGGCCGCCGTTCACGGGCGCGCCGGTCTCGGGACCGCCCTCCCCCGCCCCGGGCGTGCCGGTCACGTCAGGGGGACGCGGCGGTACGTGCCGGCGGCGGTGTCCGCGGCCTCGATCTCGTCGCGGGTGATCCCCAGCACGAACAGCACGGTGTCGAGGAACGGTTTGGACAGCGACGCGTCCGCCACCTCGCGGAGGGCGGGCTTCGCGCAGAACGCGATCCCCAACCCGGCGGTGGTGAGCATGTCGATGTCGTTGGCACCGTCACCGACCGCGACGGTCTGGCTCAGGGAGATACCGAGCTGGTCGGCGAACTCGCGGAGGTAGGCGGCCTTCGCCTCGCGGTCCACCACCTCGCCGACCACCCGGCCGGTGAGCGTGCCGTCCACGATCTCGAGGGTGTTGGCGCGGGCGAAGTCGAGTCCCAGCTCCTCGGCAAGGCCGGAGATCACCTGGATGAAGCCGCCGGAGACCACCCCGCAGCGGATCCCCAGCCGCTTGAGCGTGCGGATGGTGGTGCGGGCACCGGGCGTGAGCACGATGCTCGAGGCGACCTCGTCCAGCACGGTGGCGGGCAGACCGGCCAGTGTCGCGACACGCTCGTGCAGGGACTGGGCGAAGTCGAGCTCTCCGCGCATGGCCCGCTCCGTGACGGCCCGGACCTCGTCCTCCTTGCCCGCGTGCGCGGCGAGCATCTCGATGACCTCGCCCTGGACGAGGGTGGAGTCCACGTCGAACACCACCAGTCGCTTGGACCGACGGCCGAGCCCGGCCCGGTCCACCGAGATGTCGACGCCGTGGGCGTCCGAGAGGGGGGCGAGGGTCTCGCGTAGGCGGGCATCGTCGGCCGAGTCCCGGCCGGCGGTGGACACGTGCAACTCGATACCGGTGACCGGGTAGTCGGCGATCCCGCGGATCGTGTCGATGTTCGCGCCGATGGAGGCCAGCGAGCCGGCGACGGCCGAGAACGCCGAGGCCGGGACGGGGCTGCCGAGGATCACGACCGCGTGCGTCGAGGGCGGGGCCGCGGGGGCGATGTCGTCGAACTGGACCTCGAGTTGCATCCCGAGGTCGTGGACCTGCTCGGTGAGCTCCCGGACGACGGTGACGACATCGGCGCCGTCGTCCACCCTGACCATGAGCCCCAGGGACAGATGCCCGTTGACGACGACCTGCTCCACGTCGACCAGATCGGCGTGGTGGGACGCGAGGACGGCCATCACCCGCGCGGTCACGCCCGGGCGGTCGGGCCCGGTGACGGTGAGGAGAGCCGGGGTGCCGGTGGTGCTCACATGTACTCCTGACAGGTGATCGGGGAGGGCGGTGCTGATGTTGCGGGGCCTGACAAGCGGAAACCCCGCCGGTGGACGAGCCTGCCGACGGGGTTCCCGGGACCTACGCCCGTGGGTGAGTACGGGCGGGCGGTCAGCCCTTCTGCGGGGAGGGTCCCCGGTCGGCCACATCCTTGGCCGAGTCCGGGTCCTGTGCCTTGACCCGTCCACCGACGTGGGCCTCCGCACGCATCCGCTCGCTCATGTGCGGGTAGTGCAACTCGAACGCGGGGCGCTCGGAGCGGATCCGGGGCAGCGTCACGAAGTTGTGGCGCGGCGGCGGGCAGGAGGTCGCCCACTCGAGGGAGTTGCCCGCGCCCCACGGGTCGTCGACCGTGACGATCTCCCCGTAGCGCCAGCTCTTGATGATGTTCCAGATGAACGGCAGCATCGCGATGCCGAGGATGAACGAACCGACCGTGGAGATCTGGTTGAGGACCGTGAAGTTGTCCGAGTCCAGGTAGTCGGCGTACCGGCGCGGCATGCCCTGGTTGCCCAGCCAGTGCTGCACCAGGAACGTCGTGTGGAAACCGATGAAGATCAACCAGAAGTGGATCTTGCCGAGCCGCTCGTCGTACATCCGGCCCGTCATCTTGGGGAACCAGAAGTACACGCCGGCGAACGTGGCGAACACGATGGTGCCGAAGAGCGTGTAGTGGAAGTGCGCCACGATGAAGTAGGTGTCCGAGATGTGGAAGTCGATCGGCGCCGAGGCCATCATCACGCCGGTCAGACCGCCGAAGAGGAAGGTGATGATGAAGCCGAGGGCGAACAGCATCGGCGTCTCGAAGGTCATCTTGCCGCGCCACATCGTGCCGATCCAGTTGAAGAACTTCACGCCGGTCGGGACCGCGATGAGGAACGTCATGAAGGAGAAGAACGGCAGCAGCACCGCGCCGGTGACGTACATGTGGTGCGCCCACACGGCCATCGACAGTGCGGCGATCGCGAGGGTCGCGAAGACCAGGCCGGCGTAGCCGAAGAGCGGCTTGCGGGAGAAGACCGGGAAGACCTCGGAGACGATGCCGAAGAACGGCAGCGCGAGGACGTACACCTCGGGGTGACCGAAGAACCAGAACAGGTGCTGCCACAGGATGGCGCCACCGTTGCCCGGATCGTAGATGCGACCACCGAAGGTGCGGTCGTAGAAGACGCCGAGTGCGGCCGCGGTGAGCAGCGGGAAGATCAGGAGGATGAGGACCGACGCCACGAGGATGTTCCACGTGAAGATCGGCATCCGGAACATGGTCATACCCGGTGCGCGCAGGCAGATGATGGTGGTGACGAAGTTGACGGCACCGAGGATGGTGCCGATGCCGCCGATGCCGACACCGAGGATCCAGAGGTCCGCGCCGACGTTCGGCGAGTGGATCTTGTCCGCCAGCGGCATGTACATGGTCCAGCCGAAGGACGCCGCGCCACCGGGGGTCAGGAAGCCGGAGAGCATGATCGTGCCGCCCGCCGCGAACAGCCAGAAGCCGAACGCGTTGAGGCGCGGGAACGCCACGTCGGGGGCGCCGATCTGCAGCGGCATGATGTAGTTCGCGAACCCGACGACGATCGGGGTTCCGTAGAGCAGCAGCATCACCGTGCCGTGCATGGTGAACAGCTGGTTGAACTGCTCATTCGACAGGAACTGCATACCCGGGAAGAAGAGCTCCGCCCGGATGAGCAGCGCCATGAGGCCGCCGGCGAAGAAGAAGATGAAGCAGGTGACGATGTACATGATGCCGATCAACTTGTGGTCGGTCGTCGTCAGCATCTTCCACACGAACGAACCCGGCCGGGCATCACCCGTGGGTTCACCCGGCGGGTGGTCGAGTTCGTGGACCGGCTTGGGGGCCACTGCGGTCATAAGGGTCCTCCTGAACGCCTCACCCGACGTCGCGGGTCGAACCACCGACCCCACGTCGAACGCATAGGAATAGTGCGTGACCGCAATCCT
>NZ_JAALDN010000502.1 GCF_014144855.1 Dietzia maris
AATCACGCCGTGGTCCGGCAGCCCGGGACAGGTACCCACCGCCCGCCCGCGACCTCCGCGTGAGCGGCCCTTCTCGGCCGATCTCCTAGGCTGTTGTCCCATGACCGATTCCGTGACCGCCCCCCGCCGACACCCCGCGCGGGGGTATGCCCGGCGCGCCGTCAGGGCGGCGGTCCCCGTGGCGGCCGGGCTGACGCTCGTGGCGTGTGGCCCCTCCCCCGTCGACATGGTCGAGCACCCGATTACGACGACCCCGTCGCGGATGGCCGGCGAGGAGTTGCAGCGCTCGGCGGAGCCGGAGGAGTCGTGCGCCCCGGCACCGGTCCCCGCGGAGTTCCCCGGGCCGGGTGACCGCAGGGTCCCCACGGAGGGGCCGGGTCCGGACCGGGTGGAGGTGCCGCGGTCGCCGGAGAGGATCCTGGCGCTCGGCACAGGCGCGGTGGACACGGCCTGTGCCCTCGGGCTGCAGGACCTCGTCGTCGGCACGTTCGGCCTACCCGACGGTGCGGACGTCTACCTGCCCGACTCACTGACCGGACTCCCGACGGTCGGTCCCCTCGTCGGCGGGGACGCCGACGAGGTCGCGCGGGCCGCGCGGGAACTGCGTCCGGACCTCATCGTGCTGGCCGGGTCGGACGAGGTGGACCCGGCCGTCGTCGCCGCCGTGACTGATGTCGCCCCCACCGTGGTCTACGACGCCGACATCGTGGACTGGACGGAGGCCACCGAGGCGATCGCCGACGCCTACGGTCGGCCCCGCGCCGGCGGCGATCTCCTGCTGGAGGTGATCGAGCGGGCGCAGCGCACCGCCGACGCGACCACCCCGTCGGATACCCGGGTCTCCCTGGTGTCGGTGACCGGAGGGGAGGGTGACGGCATAGAGGTGCAGCGGCCGGACACGCTGGGCTCCCTGATGCTCGAGGCCGTGGGTGCCGAACGGCCCCCGGCGCAACGCACGCGCGACGGCGAGCGCGTCCCGCCCCTGCCCCAGTCCCCGGCCCTGGGTGACGAGCTGGACGGGGATGTGATCTTCGCGGTGGTCGGAGGCGAGGCCAGCTCCGAGGACGCGGCGCGAGAGGTCTTCGCCTCGGACAGGTGGACGGACCTCGACGCCGTGGGATCGCAGCGCGTGTTCGTGGTGGACCGTGCCGTGTGGGAGGGCGCGGGCCCGGTGGCGGCGCGGGCGGTCCTCGACGACATCCGGGGATCGATCAACGGGGTCGCACCGGACGGGTAGCCAGCAGTCCCTCCACGACCGTGAGACGACGACGCCCCTGCGACCGTGTTCGGTCGCAGGGGCGTCGTGGGTCGCTACCGGTGCGTCAGAAGTCCCAGTCCTCGTCCTCGGTGGCCTCGGCCTTACCCATGACGTACGAGCTGCCGGAGCCGGAGAAGAAGTCGTGGTTCTCGTCGGCGTTGGGGCTCAGGGCCGACAGGATCGCCGGATCGACGTCGGTCTCGTCCTTGGGGAACATGCCCTCGTAGCCCATGTTCATCAGCGCCTTGTTGGCGTTGTACCGCAGGAACTTCTTGACGTCCTCAGTCCACCCCACCGGATCGTAGAGATCCTCGGTGTAGTCCGCCTCGTTGTCGTACAGCTCGAACAGCAGCTCGAAGGTGTAGTCCTTGAGCTCGTCCCGCTCTGACTGGGTGACGTGCTCGAGGGCGCGCTGGTACTTGTACCCGATGTAGTAGCCGTGCACCGCCTCGTCGCGGATGATGAGCCGGATGACGTCGGCGGTGTTGGTGAGCTTGGCCCGCGAGGACCACCGCATGGGCAGGTAGAAGCCCGAGTAGAACATGAACGACTCGAGCATCACCGAGGCGATCTTGCGCTTGAGCGGATCGTCCCCCGCGTAGTAGCCGAGCACGATCTTGGCCTTCTTCTGGAGGAAGGGGTTCTCCTCCGCCCAGCGGAACGCGTCGTCCACCTGGGGCGTCGAGCACAGCGTGGAGAAGATCGTCGAGTAGCTCTTGGCGTGCACCGACTCCATGAACGCGATGTTGGTGAGCACCGCCTCCTCGTGCGGGGTCGACGCGTCGGGGATCATGCTGACGGCGCCGACCGTGCCCTGCAGGGTGTCCAGCAGGGTCAGGCCGGTGAAGACGCGGGTGGTGAGCTGCTGCTCGTACTCGGTCAGGGTCTGCCACGACGGGATGTCGTTGGAGACCGGCACCTTCTCCGGCAGCCAGAAGTTGGTGGTGAGCCGGCCCCACACCTGATCGTCGACCTCGTCGGGGACGCGGTTCCAGTTGATGGCCGACACCCGGTCGACCAGCTTGGGCTGGATGCCGGCGGCGGGACTGTGGGATCCCGGAGCGTGCAGCTCGGCGGTCATCGGATCTCCTCCTGGGGACGTGTGGGGTTCGGGACGCAGGCCTGCGGCCGGGCGGTCAGAGCATGCACGAGACGCAGCCCTCGACCTCGGTGCCCTCGAGCGCGAGCTGACGCACGCGGATGTAGTACAGGGTCTTGATGCCCTTGCGCCACGCGTAGATCTGGGCTCGGTTGACCTCACGGGTGGTGGCCGTGTCCTTGAAGAACAGGGTCAACGACAGGCCCTGGTCGACGTGCTGGGTAGCCGCCGCGTACGTGTCGATGATCTTCTCGTAGCCGATCTCGTACGCGTCCTGGTAGTAGTCCAGGTTGTCGTTGGTCAGGTAGGGCGCCGGGTAGTAGACGCGCCCGATCTTGCCCTCCTTGCGGATCTCGATCTTCGACGCCACGGGGTGGATCGACGAGGTCGAGTTGTTGATGTAGCTGATCGACCCCGTCGGCGGCACGGCCTGGAGGTTCTGGTTGTAGATGCCGTACTTCTGCACGTCGGCCTTCAGCGCGCGCCAGTCCTCCTGCGTGGGGATGGTCACCTCGGCCTCGGAGAACAGCGTTCGGACCCGGTCGGTGGCCGGCTCCCACACCTGGTCGGTGTACTTGTCGAAGAACTCACCCGAGGCGTACTTCGACTCCGGGAACCCGGCGAACCAGGTCCCGCGCTCCCGCGCGATCGCGTTGGACGACCGGAGCGCGTGGTAGAGCACGGTGTAGAAGTAGATGTTGGTGAAGTCGACACCCTCCTCGGATCCGTAGTGGATCCGCTCACGCGCGAGGTAGCCGTGGAGGTTCATCTGCCCCAGGCCGATCGCGTGCGACTCCGAGTTGCCCCGCTCGATCGAGGGCACGGAGTCGATGTGGGTCTGGTCGGAGACCGCGGTCAGTCCCCGGATCGCCGTCTCGATGGTCTGACCGAAGTCCGGCGAGTCCATGGCCTTGGCGATGTTGAGCGAACCGAGGTTGCAGGAGATGTCCTTGCCCACCTCGGAGTAGCTCAGGTCCTCGTTGAACTCCGAGGCCGTGGAGACCTGGAGGATCTCCGAGCACAGGTTGGAGTGCGTGATCTTGCCGGCGATCGGGTTGGCCCGGTTCACGGTGTCCTCGTACATGATGTACGGGTAGCCGGACTCGAACTGCAGCTCGGCGACGGTCTGGAAGAAGTGCCGGGCGTTGATCTTGGTCTTCTTGATCCGGCTGTCCTCGACCATCTCGTGGTAGTGCTCCGAGATGTCGACGTCCGCGAAGGGCTTGCCGTAGATCCGCTCGACGTCGTACGGCGAGAACAGGTACATGTCGTCGTTGCGCTTGGCGAGCTCGAAGGTGATGTCCGGGATCACCACGCCCAGGGAGAGCGTCTTGATGCGGATCTTCTCGTCCGCGTTCTCACGCTTGGTGTCGAGGAACTTGAAGATGTCCGGGTGGTGCGCGTGCAGGTACACGGCGCCGGCACCCTGGCGGGCCCCGAGCTGGTTGGCGTAGGAGAACGAGTCTTCCAGCAGCTTCATCACGGGGATGACGCCCGAGGACTGGTTCTCGATGTGCTTGATGGGCGCGCCGTGCTCACGGAGGTTGGACAGCAGCAATGCCACGCCACCGCCGCGCTTGGACAGCTGCAGCGCGGAGTTGATGCTGCGGCCGATGGACTCCATGTTGTCCTCGATGCGCAGCAGGAAGCACGAGACGGGCTCCCCGCGCTGCTTCTTGCCGGAGTTGAGGAACGTGGGCGTGGCGGGCTGGAAGCGACCGTCGATGATCTCGTCCACCAGCTGGCGGGCCAGCACCTGGTCGCCGGCGGCGAGGGTGAGCGCCACCATGCACACGCGGTCCTCGTAGCGCTCGAGGTAGCGCTTCCCGTCGAAGGTCTTGAGCGTGTACGAGGTGTAGTACTTGAAGGCGCCGAGGAAGGTCGGGAAGCGGAACTTCTTGGCGTATGCGTGGTCGAACAGTTCGCGGACGAAGTTGCGCGCGTACTGGTCCAGCACCTCGCGCTCGTAGTAGTCCTTCTCGACCAGGTAGTCGAGCTTCTCGTCCAGGTTGTGGAAGAAGACCGTGTTCTGGTTGACGTGCTGCAGGAAGTACTCCCGCGCCGCCCGGCGGTCCGCGTCGAACTGGATCTTCCCGTCCGCGTCGTAGAGGTTGAGCATCGCGTTGAGGGCGTGGTAGTCGAGACGCTGACCGTCGCCCGCCTCTCCCGCGGTGATGCTCTCGGGGTTCACGGTTGGTGCTGCCAAAACTCTTCCAATCCCTCTCGGACGCGGATGACGTCCTCGTGTGTGCCCATCAACTCGAAGCGGTAGAGGTACGGGACCCCCACCTTCTCGGCGATCACGTCGCCGGAGCGACCGAAATCCCGTCCGAAGTTGGTGTTGCCGCCGGCGATGACTCCCCGGCAGAGACTTCTGTTGTGCGCGTTGTTGAGGAACGCGACCACCTGCCGCGGGACCGCGGCGCCGTTCTTGCCTGTGATCTCGAGGCTTCCCCCGTAGGTCGGAACGATCAGAACATACGGGTCCGACACCGTCGGGACGGGCTCGGTCCTCCGCACCGGGATACGCAGTGCGGGGAGACCGAGCCGGTCGACGAATCGTTTGGTGTTCTCGGAGATGTTGGAGAAGTAGACGATCCTCACCGGCTTCTCGGCCGGTATCGGAGCCGCCATCGCCGCCCCCTTGTCGAAGGAATCCTGGTGTTACCGCGCCGTCGGACTACGACCGCGCAGTCAGGCCGCCACGGTGGCGAGTGCCTTGATGCGGTCCGGGCGGAAGCCGGACCAGTGGTCGGAGCCCGCGACCACGACGGGCGCCTGGAGGTACCCGAGCGCCATGACGTACTCCCGAGCCTCGTCGTCCATCGAGATGTCGATGATCTCGTACTCGATGCCCTGCTTGTCGAGCGCCTTGTAGGTGGCGTTGCACTGGACGCAGGCGGGCTTGGTGTAGACGGTGACCATGTGTCTCAGGACCTCTTTCGGCACGGCGCCCGGACGGCGCGAGGGGCTCTTCTCGTAGCGGCCTCCCGGGCCCGGGCTCTCGCCCGGCCTGTGGATGACCGCGGTGTCTGTCGGGGGTCACGGTCCGAATCCCACGAGTGACATTCATTGGGGCCGCAACGCTTCTAGACACTACCCCTAGTGGCAAGCGAGTCAATCGACCACAACATTTTGGTCTTACATCGCTGGTATTCCCAGGTCGCGATCCCGCCCTGTGGACACCGTGGGCCCCCGGTGGGAACCCCGTCCCCGGACCGTCGAACCGGCGCCGCGCACACCTACGGTCCCACGCCGATCACCGTCCCGGAGCGGCGGGTCGACATCCCACAGGGCCTCCCCAGAGACCCCACAGATTGTCCCCACGCCCTCCACAAGCACGTGGATGATCGTGCGTCCGGGGCGTGGACGGATGTGGCG
>NZ_JAALDN010000503.1 GCF_014144855.1 Dietzia maris
GCGGCATCGCTTCTGCCTCGAGCGCCTGGAGGAAACGCCACCCCGCAGTGACTCCTCGACGGCCCGGTTACTGCCCTGGATGGCCTCGGCAGGCAGGCCCTCTGTCGACACCCCACCCCGGCACTGGTCGGCGCACTTCGGGGCGCAGCGGACCCTGCCGAGGTATGGCAAATCGACCTGCCCCGGCGTTGGCACTGCGCCCCGGTGATCGTCCCTCCATTTGCTGCAGTGACGTCATGGTTACGCGCCCAGACATCCGCAGCTGACAGTCAACAGTCCACCGATGGCGGCGAATAGGGGCCAATTAACTTTTCCGCAGCGTTATGTGAATGAAGTTGACTTAACTTTTTTCGGAACGGTATTCATGTAATCATCCCTGCTAGGCCCGCATTTGCGCCGATGAGAGATTGGGAATTTCATGAGAAGCCGCATCGCTCCTTTTGTCAGTGTGGTTGCAATCGCCATGGCCATGTTCACGCCGACAGTGCACGCCCAGACCGGAAGCTCGGGTTCCACAACTGCCGCTTCCATTTCCCCTGACACTAAAGAGGTGGCCCTAGAGGCATACAAGAACCTCGACGTTGATGCTGCACGCACCGCCGACCCCTCAGGATTCGACCGTCGACTCGACAAGCTGTCGTCGAGCCCGGCAATGACCGAGTTCCTCAATCGCTACTCCATAGACCCCTCCGGTGAGCTCAAGCGCCTCGCTGCCCTGATGGACGACCGCGCGATCGACACGTTTCTCGCCAAGACTGACGGGCAGTACATCACGCCGAACACTGGGCCTGAGGGAGGCCTTCAGCTCGTCAACGAGCTTCCGGCGCCTGACACTAACCCCGGCGGCGATTTGCAACCTGCCGCCACTTGTTGGAAGTCCTACGTCGGAATCGGCGCGTTCACGTGGGTAACGGGCTTCTACTGCGCACTGACGGGCATCATGACCTTTCCGTGCTTGTGGATCGCAGCCATTGCTGGCGACAAGGTTAACTGGGATCGATACTGTTGATGCGTACCTTCGCCGCGCTCGCCATCAGCGCCGTTATCGGAGTCGTCGCCTACGCATTGATCGTCATGATTGGCCCGAACTCGGGAACGGCAACATCGCTGCGAATCGCGCTCTGCGCGGGACTAGCCATTATGGACTTCACCCTGGGCATCGGCGCACGAGTACGGGCCAACCGTCCGTTGAGATCCCTAATTCCCCCCGCCTTCGCCAACAAGGACGACAACTCTCGCTGACCGTACTTAAGTAGGCCAAGCCCCTCGCGCGTTGATCGCTGAATTTGGCGAAGGTTTACCGCGCCGCCGACAGGCCACCGCCCAATCCTTGTTAGGCCGGCACTAACGGCCGTGGCGTAGCCATCGCGGTTCTCTCGCCTGGTCATGCAGCTTCGGACTAGAGCCGAGCTCTGACCTGCCGCGTCGATTTCGGACAGCGGAG
>NZ_JAALDN010000504.1 GCF_014144855.1 Dietzia maris
AATCGGGACCGGCACGCCGCTGGCACCTCGCCGCGGCACCGCTGCTGGCCGACGCGCGGCGGGCGGCCGAACAGCGGGACGAGGTGATCCTGCCCCGCCGGCTCACCGCGGGGCAGATGGTCGCACTGGCGTCCGACCCCCGGGAGTTCGCGGACCGTCTCCGCAGGCCGGTCCCGTTCCGTCCCGACCGCTTCGCCCGGCGCGGGACCCGCTTCCACCTCTGGCTGGAGCACCGCTTCGGCGCCACCCACCTCCTCGACATCGACGACCTGCCCGGCGCCGGCGACCAGGGCGCGGCCGACGGACTGTCCGAGGCGGACCTCACTGCACTGCAGGAGGCGTTCGAGGCATCCCGATGGGCACGGATGACACCCGCAGCGGTCGAGGTGCCCTTCGAGGTGGGGCTCGGCGAACACCTGTTGCGCGGACGGATGGACGCGGTGTTCACCGCCACCGCCAGCGCGGACACCGACGGCGACGACGACCCGGGGTGGATCGTCGTGGACTGGAAGACGGGACGGGTTCCCGCCGAGCGGGACATGCCCGCCGTCGCCCTCCAGCTGGCCGTCTACCGGTACGCCTGGGCCCAGATCGCCAGTGCCCGCCTGGGACGACCCGTGGGGCTCGACCGCGTGCGCGCCGCGTTCCACTACGTGCGTTCCGGGCGCACGATCGAACCGGCCCATCTGCCGGATGCCGACGAGCTGTCACGACTGCTCTCCGACGGGCCGGGGCGGGGTCGGTTGTTGTCCCGCGGCGGGCGATAGGCGACGATTCATGTCGATGACGGCACGGTCCCCGCGGGGGACGCGTCGCGGAAACGGAGCCCCATGGTGAAGAAGCGCGCACTGGCATCGCGGTTCCGTGGCCACGACCCGCTGGACGAGAGCCCCGACCACGCGCTCGTGGGCGTGGTGAGCATCCCGGAGAACAGTGAGACGCCGTGGCGGCTGATCGGCAAGCGCGTGGTGATGGCCGTCGTCGCCCTGTGCATCGCTGTGCTGGTGGTGTGGTTCGACCGCGGGGGCTATACCGGTGGCGGCGGAGCGAATGGTGAGCTGACGCTCATCGATTGCTTCTACTACGCCACGGTCTCCCTCTCGACCACCGGTTACGGAGACATCACCCCGATCACCCAGCAGGCGCGGCTGATCAACACCATCGTCGTCACCCCGCTTCGCCTCGTATTCCTGATCCTGCTCGTCGGCACCACTCTGGCCGTGCTGACCGAGCAGTCCCGTCAAGCCTTCAAGATCCAGCGATGGAGAACCCACGTGCGCAATCACACCGTCGTCGTCGGCTACGGCACCAAGGGCAAATCCGCCATCGCCGCGATGCTCGCCGACGACACCGCCCCGGACGACATCGTCGTCGTCGACACCGACCCCCAGGCACTCAAGGCCGCGGCCGCCCACGGTCTGGTCACCGTCCACGGTTCGGCCACCCGGTCCGACGTCCTCAAACTGGCCGGCCTCACCCGCGCCTCCGCCGTCGTGGTGGCCACCAACTCGGACGACACGGCCGTGCTGGTCACCCTCACCGCGCGGGAACTGGCACCCAACGCGAAGATCGTCGCGACGGTCCGCGAGAGCGACAACAAGCACCTGCTCAAGCAGTCCGGCGCAGACTCCGTGGTGGTCTCCGCCGAGACCACCGGACGTCTCCTCGGTCTGGCCACCAATTCGCCGACGGTCGTGGGGATGATGGAGGATCTGCTCACCCCGGACGAGGGCTTCTCCATCGCCGAACGACGGGTCGAGGAGTCCGAGGTAGGAGGCTCACCCCGGCACCTGGCCGAACTCGTCCTGGGGGTGGTGCGCAAGGGACAGCTCATCAAGGTCAACGAGCCCGAGGCAGACGCGCTGGAGAGCGGTGACCGGTTGCTCTACATCCGGATGATCGCCGACTGAGCGACGGGCAGGGCAGGAACGCCGAGGTGGCCGGGCTACGCTGATCGGCACCCCTCACGACCGCGAAAAGGACCCCACACGATGCCGATGGACTTCACCCTCGACTCCGATCCGGTGCTCTCGGTGGCGGCGCCCGACAGGGCGGCACCCCTCCGGCAGGACTCCGATGAGTTGAACAGAGGATGGGCCACGGCGCGCGTGATGAAGGTGGACCGTCGCAACAGGTTCGCGATCGAGCCGGCACGCGGTGATCGGCAGCGGATCCGCCTGGAGCCCGCCCTGGACCTCGCGGACTCCCTCCCCGAGGAGGCGGTGTTCCTCGGGAGGACCGAGGACGCCCGGCACATCTGGGCGGTCCCGGTCGACGAGCTCCCCGCCGAGCCCGCGGTGACGTCGCTCCGCTCGTGCGGGGCCGACCTCGTCGAGGGTGACGGGTCGTTGGCCTCCCAGGCCATGGCCCTACTCGGGTGGCATCGCGACAACGTCCGCGGACGCGAACGCACCCACCATCCGCGCCGTGTCGACGCCGGATGGGCGATCGAGGACCCGTTCCACGGGGGCCTCGAGTACCCACGGACCGACCCCGCCGTGATCTGCCTGGTCCACGACGGGGGACGCCGCGTGCTCCTCGCCCGCCAGCCGATCTGGCCCGAGGGCATGTACTCGCACGTCGCCGGTTTCGTCGAAGCGGGCGAGTCCCTGGAGGGCTGCGTCCGGCGAGAGGTCGCCGAGGAGGTGGGCGTGGTCGTCGACCGCGTGCGCTACCTGGGCAGCCAACCCTGGCCGTTCCCCCGGTCCCTCATGGTCGCATTCCACGCCATCGGCGACCCGGAGGCTCCGATCGTGCTCGAGGACGAGGAGATCAGTGAGGCCGCGTGGTTCGACGTCGACCGGGTCCGTGACGCGCTGGCCGGCCGTGGCGACCTCATGGTGGCGCCGGCCGTCTCCATCGCGCACGTGATGCTGCAGTCCTGGGTCGCAGCGGTCGACGGCGACACCGACGCCTGAGGGTGCCGGTGCCCGGCGTCGCCCCCCGTCCCGGACGAGCGCGTCAGGCCCCGGCGAGTTCGGCGAGCTTGGCGCGCACCTGCGAGGCCGGGGGATTGGTGGCGGTGGTGCCGTCCGAGTACAGCGCCGTAGGGACGACCCTGTTGCCGCCGTTCACGCTCTCGACGAAAGCGGCGGCATCGGCGTCCGCCTCCACGTCGACCTCGGTGTAGCCGATCGCCTTCTCGTCCAGCAGCTTCTTGAGCCGCGTGCAGAAGGGGCACCACGTGGTGGTGTACAGGGTCAGGGCGCCGGCATTGTCGTTCGTCGTCACATCGCTCATGACGGGGTGTAACGCGCACGACCGCGGGAATCATCCCCGGGGGGAGGCCGCGGACGAGATGTCGGAGGCGGATGCCACGATGGGTGCGTGAGTGACATGCGGCGCGGACGGGGAGATGGTCGCGGACGGCGAGACGGTGCGGAGTCGGCCCTCGAGGGTCTCGACCCGCAGCAACGCCGTGCCGTGCTGGCCCCGCGGGGCCCCGTGTGCATCCTCGCCGGCGCGGGGACCGGCAAGACCCGCACGATCACCCGGCGTATCGCCCACCTGGTCACGACCGGGCACGTCCGCGGTGACCAGGTGCTGGCGGTGACGTTCACCGCCCGCGCCGCCGGGGAGTTGCGCATGCGGTTGGCGGGACTGGGGGTCGCGGACGCCGGGACGGGACCCGTACAGGCCCGGACCTTCCACTCGGCCGCCCTGCGGAACCTGTCGTACTTCTGGCCACGCGTCTACGGCGAGGAACCCTGGCAGCTGTTGGACGGGCAGTTCCGCGCGGTCGCCCAGGCGGTACGCCGGGTCGGCCTGGACCCCGCCACGGAGACCATCCGGGACGTGCTGACCGAGATCGGCTGGGCCAAGTCCAGCCTGCTCACCCCGGACACGTACGCGGAGCAGGCCGTCGCGCTGGGTCGCGACCTGCCGGTGCCGGCCCCCGAGGTCGCGCGCGCGTTCCGGGCGTACGAGGACCTCAAGGTCTCCGGACCGGTCCGGATGCTCGATTTCGACGATCTCCTGAGCCACATGGCCGAACTGGTGGAAGAGGTCCCGGCGATCGCCGAGGAGTTCCGGGACCGCTACCGCTGCTTCGTCGTCGACGAGTTCCAGGACGTCACGCCGGCCCAACAGCGGCTGCTCACCGCGTGGCTGGGCAGGAGGGACGACCTGACGGTGGTCGGTGACGTCAACCAGACCATCTATTCGTTCGCCGGCGCAGAGCCGGACTTCCTGCTCGGCTTCGCGGACCGCTACCCGGGTGCCACCGTCGTGCGACTGGAGTCCGACTACCGCTCCACGCCCCAGGTCGTGGACCTGGCCAATGCAGTGATCGGCGCCGGCAGCGGCCGTTTCCGCAGTGCCGGGCTCACCCTGCGGGGCATGCGGCCGCCGGGCCCCGAGCCGGTCCTCGCCGAGTACCCCGACGAGGACGCCGAGGCGGGGGCGGTGGCGGGGGCCGTCGCCGATCTCGTCCACGGCGGGATGGACCCTTCGGAGATCGCGGTGCTGTACCGCATCAACGCCCAGTCCGAGCGGGTCGAGGCGGCCCTGGACGAGGCCGGGATCGGATACCGGCTCAAGGGGGGAGAGGGCTTCTTCGAGAGGCCGGTGGTCCGTCGGGCCATGTCGGCGATCGACCGACTGATCGACGGCTCGGACGAGGCGCGGGCGCAGGCGTACTCCCAGCTGTCGGACCCCACGGAGATCGTCGCCGTCATCAGGCAGGCGCTCGAGCCCCTCGGTCTCACCGCCGCCGAGCCGTCCGGTGCCCAGGCCAGGGAGACCTGGAATTCACTGAACTCGCTGGTGGGTCTCGCGGAGGAGATCGCCACGGCGGAGGCTCGCGAGGGCCTGCTGCCGGTGGTCGCGGGGCTTCGAGAACGGGCGGCGGCACGTCACGCCCCGGACGAGCGGGGTGTGACGCTGGCGTCTTTCCACGCCGCCAAGGGCCTCGAATGGGATGCGGTGTTCCTCATCGGGGTCCACGAGGGGAGTCTGCCGATCAGCCACGCGATCAACGCCGGACCGGACGCGATCGAGGAGGAGCGGCGCCTGCTCTACGTGGGCGTCACCCGCGCCCGCGAGCACCTGACGGTGTCGTGGAGTCGGAGTCGACGCGCCGGTGGCCGGGCCAGCCGACGCCCCAGCCGCTTCCTCGACCCTGTTCGCCCGGCCCAGTCCCCGGTCGGACCGCGCGGGTCCACCGACACCTCGGACAAGGGACGGTGCCGCGGGTGCGGGGAGAAGCTCACCGGGCCCATGCACCGCGCGCTCGGGCTGTGCCCGGAATGCTCGGTGGAGGTCGATACCGGCCTGTTCGAACGACTGAGGGACTGGCGCAAGGAGACCTCGGAACGGATCGGCAAACCCGCCTACACGGTGTTCACCAACGACACGCTCGCCCAGATCGCCCGGGAGCGGCCCGCCGACACCCGCGCACTGGGCCGGATCGGCGGGATCGGGGCGCACAAGCTGAGCGAGTACGGCGACGACGTGCTGAAACTGATCCGCGCCACCTGAACCCGCGCCGCGCGGGAGGATCCCCGAGCCGGGGGCTGGTCAGCCCTCGTCGGGGAAGATCTCCGGCATCCAGCGCTGCACGATCTCTCGGTACGGGGCGGACGCCTCGAGTTGGCACAGCATGCCCACCGACGCGGACAGCACCCGGTGGATCAGGACGTACTCGCGCGGCAGGGTGAACGAGCGGGAGGTCCGGAACTCCCGCCCCGACACGTCACCGTAGACGGACATGATGCTCTGCATCCACGCGCGGCTGAAGTGGAAAACAGGCTCGCGCATCGGCTCGATGAACGGGTTCAGGAACGCCATCGCGTCGGCGGGGTCGAGGCCGTTCCGGCCGACGTATCCGGCCCGGGTCATCAACCGCACCAGTTCATCGGAATCACCGGCCAGGGCGAGCCGCATCATGGAGGTGAGAACCTCCGGCACGCCCTCGGGCAGGGGGATCGACGCGCCGAAGTCCAGGACCACCAGTCGACCGTCATCGGCGAGCAGGAAATTTCCGGGGTGGGGATCGCCGTGCATCATCCGGGCACGGGTGGGGGAACTGAACTGGAACTCGGTGAGGAGCTCGCCGGCCCGGTTGCGCTCTGCGGGGGTGCCGTCGCTGGAGATCCGGCTCAGGGCCCGCCCGTCCACCCACTCGGTGACCAGCACCTTGGGCGACGAGGCCAGCACGGAGGGCACCCGGACGAGGCGATCGTCGCGGTAGGCGGCCGAGAACACCCGCTGGGTGTCGGCCTCCGCGCGGTAGTCGAGTTCGCTCACGGTGCTGTCGTAGAGCTCGTCGATGATGCCCCTGATGTCGGTGCCGGGGTTGAGCGGCCGGAACAGGGGAGCCAGTCGCCGGAGTTGCCGCAGGTCCGAGCGGAGGGCCTCATCGGCGCCGGGATACTGGATCTTGACGGCCACCTCCCGACCGTCGGACCAGACGGCGCGGTGGACCTGCCCGATGGAGGCGGCCGCGGCGGCGTCACCGTCGAACTCGGCGAAGCGTTCACGCCAGCGCAGCCCGAGTTGGGTGTCGAGGACTCTCTCCACCTCGGCGGCGGGCATGGGGGGTGCCTCGGCCTGGAGCTTGGTGAGGGCCTCCCGGAACGGCTCGGCGTACTTGTCGGGCATCCCGGCCTCGAACACGCTGAGGGCCTGGCCGACCTTCATGGCGCCGCCCTTGAGTTCCCCGAGAACGGCGAAGACCTGCTCGGCGGCCTGATCGGCCAGTTCCTCGCTCAGATCCCCGTCCCCCCGCCCGAGGGCGCGTCGACCGAGTGAACCGGCGGCGCGACCGGCGATGCCCAGTGGGAGTCCCGCGAGGCGTGCTGCGCGGCGGGACGAGGTGCGGGGTAGGTCGGACACGCCTTCAATCATGACAGAGGACGGACATGCGGGGCGGCCCCACAGTCGCAGGCTGCGTCGGCCTGCCATTCGAGCCGGCGCCACAGTCCCTCGGACGGGTTGATCTCGACGGTGGCCCCGATGGTCTGGAGCCGGGTGCGGGGTTCACGGCTGGCGGCGACCTCCGCCAACACCAGGGCTGCGGCGGCGGTGAGGGCGGGGACGGCGGCCTCGGGGCTGTGCCCGATGAGTTGGGCTGCGACGAACGGCCACCGCGGGTCCCGGCGGGCGCGGTACAGGTCGGTGCAGCGCAGACACGGGGTGACCCCCGGCACCACGGTCGGGCCCACGACCACGCGGCCGTCCCGGCAGTACACGTGCATGTGCGTCTGTCCGGACCGGGCGAGGGCGGTGGTGACCACCGGATCCACGGAGACGGTGCCGGTGAGGATGACGAGGTCAGGGGCCACGCCCCGTCGGAACCAGGGCGGCCGCTCGGCGTCGAGTGTCAAGCCCGGGGTGGGGCCGGTGGTCACACGACAACCGTTGACGGACAGCGGCCCCCGGAGCACCTCCGAGATCTGGCCGACCCCCAGGATGTGGACGCGTCGCACCGGCGCGGGCCTCTGAGTGGAGCCCGTCGCGTGCGCGTCTGCGTCCGTGGCCGTTCCCGGCTCCGGCGGGTCGAGTCGTAGATGACCGAGGTCGGCCAGGTGGACGAGGATCCGGGCCACGGTCGCCATCCCCGCCGCGTCGATTCCAGCGCGCGCGGCGACGTCGTCGAGAGGGGCCCCGCCCTCGAGGCCACGGAGTAGTGCCGAGAGGCTGCGGGCACCCACGGTGGCGGGGGCGTCGACCACCACCGCGCGGTCAGGCGCCAGTCCCACCTGGACGGTGTGGTCATCCCGTGCGACCACCACGGTGCCGGGACGCAGGGTGGCCCGGACCCGGGAGGCAGAGGCCTCGGCCTGCGCGGCGATGACGGGGGCGGTGGTGCGCGGGGAGACGGTCGCCACCGCCGCGGTG
>NZ_JAALDN010000505.1 GCF_014144855.1 Dietzia maris
GCAGGGCGGGGTGGCGGTCGGTGGCACCGGGCCCGCGGGCGCGGGTGGGGCGGGGCCCTCGGCCAGGTTGGTCGCCCGGCGCCGACGTGGAAAGGTGGTCCTGGAGAACGACCGGGCGAGCGGAGCGGGGACGTAGATGACCACGGACAAGTACGCGGACGAGATCGAATCGGTCCTGCTCGACGAGGAGTCGATCCGCGAGCGGATCGCCGAGATGGCCGCCACCGTCGGCGAGCGCTACGCGGACGTCGAGAAGGAGGTCGTGCTGGTCGCCGTCCTCAAGGGCGCCGCGATCTTCGTCTCCGACTTCGCCCGGGCCCTGCCCATCCCGTCCGAGATGGAGTTCATGGCCGTCAGCTCGTACGGCTCCTCCACCAGTTCCTCCGGTGTGGTGCGGATCCTCAAGGACCTCGACCGCGACATCGCCGACCGTGACGTGATCATCGTCGAGGACATCATCGACTCCGGGCTGACCCTGTCCTGGCTCATGCGCAACCTGCGCACCCGCAACCCGCGGTCGCTGGAGATCGTCACCCTGCTGCGCAAGCCCGACGCGGTGAAGGCGGACCTGGACATCCTCGAGATCGGGTTCGACATCCCCAACGAGTTCGTCGTGGGCTACGGCCTCGACTTCGCCGAGCGCTACCGCGATCTGCCGTACATCGGCAGGCTGCACCCGCGCATGTACTCCTGACGCGACGACTGCTGGACACGTGTCTGTCTGATTCGTGATCCAGATCACGTTCAGCGGTTAGTCTGGCAGCATGTTTCCAGGAACCTTCGCCGCCACCACTCCCGACAAGCCCGCGGCCATCCGCCCGGCGACGGGGGAGCAGATCACGTACGCCCAGCTCGAGGCGCGTTCCGCGCAGCTCGCGCATCTCCTGACCGACGACTGGGGGCTGCGTCCCGGCGACACGATCGCCGTGGTCTCGGACAACACCCTGGAGATGCTGGAGATCTACTGGGGGGCGCTGCGCTGCGGCCTGTACATCGCGGCCATCAACCACCACCTCACTGCGGACGAGTCGTCGTACATCATCGGCGACTGCGGGGCCCGGGCGCTGTTCGTCTCCGCCCCGGTCGCCGACCACGTCGACGTCTCCCCGGAGGCGCATCCGGGCGTGGAGCACCGCGTGGTGTTCGGCGGCGCGCTGGAGGGGTTCGAGGACTACCGGACGCTGCTCGAGGGCAGGTCGACCGAGCCGCCCGCCGACCAGCCCCGCGGCCACGACTTCCTCTACTCCTCCGGCACGACCGGCCGGCCGAAGGGCGTGCGCGTCGACCCGCCCGAAGGGCAGATCGACGAGGTGCCGGACAGCTACACGCCGGTGTTCAGCTTCCTGTACGCCTTCGACGCCGACAGCGTCTACCTGTGCCCGGCACCGCTGTACCACGCGGCCCCGCTGCGGTTCTGCGGCGTGGTCAACTCCGTCGGCGGGACCGTGATCCTCATGGACCGCTTCGACGCGGAGGAGGCGCTGCGGCTCATCCAGGAGTACCGGGTGACGCACTCGCAGTGGGTGCCGACGATGTTCGTGCGCATGCTCAAGCTGCCGGAGGAGACGCGGGCGCGCTACGACGTGTCCAGCATGACCCACGCGATCCACGCCGCCGCGCCGTGCCCGCCCGAGGTCAAACGACGGATGATCGAGTGGTGGGGCCCGGTGGTCCACGAGTACTACTCGGCCACCGAGGGCATGGGCATCACGTTCATCAACTCGCAGGAGGCGCTCGAACGCCCCGGTTCGGTGGGTCGCGACGGGCTCAAGGGCATCGCGCACATCTGCGACGAGGAGGGCAACGAGGTGCCCACCGGCGAGATCGGCACCATCTACTGGCAGCAGGACGAGGGCACCTTCTCGTACCACGGTGACCCGGAGAAGACGGCGTCCGTCTTCCACCCCGAGCACCCCAACTGGTCCACCTTCGGCGACGTGGGCTACCTCGACGAGGACCGCTTCCTCTACCTCACCGACCGCAAGGCGTTCACCATCATCTCGGGCGGGGTGAACATCTACCCGCAGGAGATCGAGAACGCCCTGGTCCTGCACCCGGCGGTCGAGGACGTCGCCGTGATCGGGATCCCGGACGAGGAGATGGGCGAGAGGGTGCACGCCGTGGTGGTACCGGCCGCCGACCGTGCGGGCGACCCCGGCCTCGCCGACGAGATCCTCGGCGCCCTGCGCGGGAGGATCTCCGACTTCAAGATCCCGCGGGGCCTGGACTTCGTGGACGAACTGCCCCGCACCCCCACCGGCAAGCTGGTCAAGCGCCGGATCGTGCAGCAGTACACGAGCGCCTAGCGAGGGGTATGGACCGCACCTCCGAATTCGAGAGTGAACGCCCCCGGCTCGTCCGGATCGCCGCGCGCGTGCTCGGCGACCCGGCGGAGGCCGAGGACGTGGTGCAGCAGGCGTGGCTCCGGCTGGCGCGGGCCGACACGCGGGCGGTCGACTCACTCCCGGCCTGGCTCACCACCGTGGTGACCCGCCTCTGCCTGGACCGGCTCAAGGCCGTCGTCCCGCCCCCGACGGAGCCCGTCGACAGGCCGGCGCCGGAGCCGGGCCCGTCCGAGGAGGTGCTCCTCGCGGATTCCATGGGCGCGGCGCTGCACGTCGTGCTCGACCGACTCGCCCCGGCCGAGCGGGTGGTGTTCGTGCTGCACGACTCGTTCTCGGTCGACTTCGCCACGATCGCCGACGTGCTGGACTGCTCACCGGCCGCGGCCCGCAAACAGGCGTCGAGGGCGCGTGCGAAGCTCGCGGGAGCGGGTCCCGGCGCCCGGAAGGTGGACTGGGTCGTCGTCGACGCCTTCCTCGACGCCGCGCGCAACGGCGAGTTCACCCGGCTGCTCGGTCTCCTCGCGCCGGACGTGGTGGTGGTCGGTGATCCGATCGCCGTCAGTCTCGGTACCCCGGTCGGCATCGAGGGCCGCGACGCGGTGGCGGAGTTCTTCGACGGGGCAGCCGCCGCGGCGTTGCCGGTGTTCGTCCACGGGCGGCCGGGCGCGGCGTGGTTCGATCGCGGCGTGGCCCGGGTGGCGTTCGACTTCCGGATCGCCGGCGGCGTGGTCAGGCGCATCGACTTCCGTGCGGACCCGGACGTGCTCGCCGCGATCCGCCGCCGCAGCGACGGCGAGCCGAGATGAGCGGGGCGGTCACAGTTCCGGCCGCCCGCTCGTCATCAGGGTGAGGCGACGCGCTCCGGCGTCGCCCGGACAGGGAGGATCGACCCCATGAAGACCATGACCTGCAAGGACCTGGGTGGCCCCTGCGATCTGCCGCACCGCGGTGACACCGCGGACGACGTGATCAACGCCCAGGACGCCCACCTCAAGGAGCGCGTCGGGGCCGGCGACGACGCCCACGTGCCGGCGCGCGAGGACATGAAGAGCCGGTGGCGGCGGCCGCGGCAGTCACTCGGGTGGTACCGGGACGTCAAGAAGAGGTTCGCCGACCTGCCGGAGGACTGACGCCACGCGGCCCGCCGACCCGCCCCTGCCGGCCGGTGTCAGCGACCGCCGCTCTCGATCACCGCCGCCAGCGCGAGCAGCGTCGCCTCCGAACCGGGCCGCCCGACGAGCTGGACCGAGGTGGGCAGGACCCGGCCGAGGGGGGTGTGGGTGGTGCCGCACGGGACGGACACGGCGGGCCAACCGAGCACGTTGGCCAGCGGGGTGAACGGGGAGAACCTCATCGACGCCCACAATGATCGGCCCCAGGAGCGTCGGTGCCAGTCGGTCGCCTCGGGTGGCACGTCCGCCAGCGACGGGGTGAGCCACACGTCGATCCCCGCCGAGTCCATCGCCCGTTCGACCTCCGCGCGGAGCGTCTCCACGCCACGGTTCCAGCGGGTGTCCCCGTCTCCCGCGCCGCCGCGACGGAAGACCGTCCGGCCGAGCAGTGCGTGGTGCCGGGTGCGTCGCTCCATCGCGGACAGGGGCAGGTTCTCGTCCTCCGCCGCCCGTGCGACGCCGGTGGTCCAGCGCGCAAGATAGAGCACGGGGTCGGTGGGGGAGGGCAGGGTGGTGTCGACGACGACGAGGTCGGCCCCCCGCAGCACCTCCGCGGCCTCCCGGGCCGCGCGCGTCCAGGGCGCGTGGATGCGCACCAGATCGCGGCCCAGCCGGATCGGGCTGGCCACGGACATGCCGATACGCGTCCCGCCGGGGACGGGTCCGACGTCCGCGAGTTCCGGACGACCGGCCATCACCGACAGGGCCAGCGCGACGTCGCCGACGGTCCTGGCCAGCGGACCGGATTCGGCCAGGCCGCCCCAGTTGTCGCCGGCCAGGCGGGTGGGGACGACACCGGGCCCCGGCTTGATGGTGAC
>NZ_JAALDN010000506.1 GCF_014144855.1 Dietzia maris
AGGCCCGCCGTGCAGGCCGACCGGGCCGTCCGACCGGGCCGTCCGACCGGGCTGCGGCTCCGAATCAAGGACGTGAACACTCCACAGACCCGATCCCTCGTCGCGGCCAGAGCCTGCGCGGGCCTCCTCGCCACCGGCCTCGCCGTCGCGGTGGGTCATGCCGTCGCCGGAGTCGTGGCCCCCGGGTCGTCGCCGTTCCTCGCCGTGGCCGACTCGGTGGTCGACCGGGCCCCCTCCGCGGTGCGCGAGGTGACGATCGACGCACTCGGCACCGCCGACAAGCCGGCACTGATGGCAGGGCTGGCGGTCATCCTCATCGTGACGGGCGTGGTGGTGGGCCTCATCGAGCGCCGGGGACGTCCCGCCGGCACGATCGTGCTCGCCCTCTTCGGCCTCATCGGCACCGCAGCGGCGGTGACCCGGCCGACAGCGGGGCCGCTGTGGGCACTGCCGACGGTGCTCGGCGCGATCGTCTCGATCGTGGCCCTGCGGGCGATGATCGGCGCCCTGTTCCCCGCCTCTTCCGTCGCCTCGGATGCCGGACGCCCGGAGGGGGCCGCCTCCGCCGGCACCGGGGAAAGTGCCTCCTCGCCCGGCACCGCCGCGGCGGGGACCGCGACGCGACGAGATCCCGACCGTCGACGCTTCCTGATCCTGGCCGGGTCGGCCGCGGCCGTCATCGCCGCGGCCGGTGCCACGGGAATGGCACTGACCCGCCGTGCCGCCGAGGCGGTGGCCGAACGCACCGGATTGCGGTTGCCCCGGGTCCTCGCGCGGAACGCGGCGCCTGCCGTGCCGGCAGGTGTGGTTCCGGACGCGCCCGGCGTGACCCCGTTCCTCACCGACAACGACGAGTTCTATCGGATCGACACCGCTCTGCGGGTCCCTTCGCTGAGGGCCGCCGACTGGCGACTGCGCATCCACGGGATGGTGGAGCGCGAGATCGAGCTCGACTGGCAGTCGCTGATCGACAGGGAGACCCGCGAGCGCATCATCACCATGACCTGCGTGTCCAACGAGGTCGGTGGCGACCTGGTCGGCACCGCGAGCTGGACCGGCTTCTCCATCGCCGACCTGCTCGCCGAGGCCGGGCCCCTGCCGGACGCCGACATGCTGCTGTCGACGTCGGTCGACGGCTGGACGGCCGGTACCCCACTCGAGGCCCTGACCGACGGGCGCGACGCCCTGCTGGCCGTGGGGATGAACGGCGAACCGCTGCCGTTCGAGCACGGGTACCCGGTCCGTCAGGTGGTGCCGGGGCTCTACGGGTACGTCTCGGCGACCAAGTGGGTCGTGGACTGGGAGGTCACCCGATTCGACCGGGCCAGTGCGTACTGGACGGATCGCGGGTGGGCGGAGCGGGGTCCGATCCGGACGGCCAGCCGCATCGACCGGCCCGCGCCGCTCGCCGAGTTGCCGCCCGGGCCGGTTGTGGTGGCGGGCACCGCCTGGGCCCAGCGTCGCGGTATCGAGCGGGTCGAGGTCCGGGTGGACGACGGTCCGTGGCGCGAGGCGCAACTGTCCGAGGAGTACTCGGTCGACACCTGGCGGATGTGGTCGTGGACCTGGGACGCCGAGCCCGGTCTGCACACCCTGCACGTCCGCGCGACGGACGGGACCGGTCGGGTACAGCCCGAGGAGCGGCGGGAGCCCGTCCCGAGCGGCGCCACGGGTTGGCACAACCGGACGTTCCGGGTGGCGACGGCATGACCCTCGTAGAGATCCGCGCACCGGGAACACGGCCGCCCCGCGACCCGGACCGGATTGGCCCTAGACTGGGGATCGTGTCCGAGCCAGTCGCCCCGCCACTGACCGACCCGGGGCGCCTGCTCGAGCTCGCCGCCTCCGGTGACCTCCAGGCCTTCGGTCGCTTCTACGACCTCATGTCCCCGCGCGTCTACGGCCTGGCCCTGAGGGTCCTGCGGGACCCGGGGTACGCCGAGGAGACCGTGCAGGAGGTCTTCCTCCAGGTCTGGAAGCAGGCTGCCGACTACCGGCCGAGTCTGGGATCGGTGCAGTCCTGGGTGCTGACCATCACGCACCGTCGGGCGGTGGACCGGGTTCGTTCGGAGACGTCCGCCGCGCGGCGCGACGAGATGGACGCGGCGGCGGACTTCACCCGGTCCGGCGACATCGCGGAGCAGGTCACCGAGCAGATCTCCCGTGACGAGGACGCCGCGGAGGTCCGCAGATGCCTGGGGACCCTCACGGACAACCAGCGCGAGTCCATCGAGATGGCCTACTTCTCCGGCCAGACGTACCGCGAGGTCGCCGACCGTCTCGGCACCGCGCTACCGACGATCAAATCGAGAATCCGCGACGGTCTCCGTCGCCTGAAGAACTGCCTGGGAGGTGAGCTGTCATGAGCATTCGGCACCACGATCATCCGTCGGACCTGGGCAGCGTCCGTCCCGAGGACCTCGACCTCTACGCCCTGGATGCCCTGGACGATGACGAGGCCGCAGCCGTCGAGATGGCGCTGGTCAGCGCATCGGCCGAGGAGAAGTCGTCCATGCTGGCGCACATCGCCTCGACGCGTGAGGTAGTCGCCGGCATCGTCGCCGACGCCGGGCTCGACACCGCGCCCCCGCCGCAGTTGCGGGACCGCGTCCTGGAGTTGGCCGCGGCCGCTACCCCCCGCGGGCCGGCCCGG
>NZ_JAALDN010000050.1 GCF_014144855.1 Dietzia maris
CCTCCTCGTGGACCTCGACGGCACCATCACCGACTCCCTCGACGGCATCGCCAAGTCCCTCCACCACGCGCTCGGCGTGGTGGGCGCGCGCTGGGACTCCGACCGCGACATCCGTTCCATCGCCGGCCCGCCCATGGTCGACACGTTGACCTCGCTCGGCCTCGCCGGGTCCGACCTGGACCGGGCGGTGGCGGCCTACCGCGAGCGCTACGACGAGGTGGGGTGGCTGGAGAACGCCGTCTTCACGGGGATGGACGCGCTGCTCGACCGGCTCGCCGTGGACGGCTACCGGATGGCGGTCGCCACGAGCAAGGACGAGGTCGCCGCGCGCCGGATCCTCGGGCACTTCGACCTGGCCGCCCCCTTCGAGTTCATCGGTGGGGCGGACATCTCCGTCGGCCGGATGGCCAAGGCCGACGTCATCGCGCACTCCCTCTCGGCGATGGGGATCGACCCGACGCCCGTCGACGGCGGCGGGACCGGGCAGGTACTCATGATCGGCGACCGCGAACACGACATCGAGGGCGCCGCCCGATACGGCGTCCCGACCGCGATCGTGCGCTGGGGCTACGGGCGGCCCGACGAGTGGGACCGCGCCCACTGGTCGGCCGTCGACACCGCGGCGCTGGAGGAGATCATCCGTGGGTGGTGAGTCGCGGGTGCGGGTGGTGTTCGTCTGCACCGGGAACATCTGCCGCTCCCCCATGGCCGAGGTCATTGCCCGCCGGGCGTTCCACGACGCCGGACTCGGCGACCGGGTGACCGTCTCCAGCGTCGGCACCGGCGACTGGCACGTCGGCAACGGCATGGACGCGCGCGCCGCCGCCGAACTCGCAGCCCACGGCTACGACACCGGGCACGTGGCCTCGCAGCTGTCCCCCGGCGACCACGACGCCGACCTGGTGGTGGCCCTCGACACCGGCCACCGCGACCACCTGCGTCGGGCGGGTGTCGACCCGGGCCGCATCCGGCTGCTGCGGTCCTACGACCCCCGTGCACACGAGCACGGCGCAGACGGCACCGACGTGGCCGACCCCTACTACGGAGACGACAGCGGCTTCACCCGCACCCGCCTGCAGATCACCGCGGCCCTGCCCGGGCTGGTCGCCGAGGTGCGCGAGCTCACGGGGTAGCGGGCACACCTGCCACGGGACCCGCCGCGCCGGGACGGATACCCTGGGAGCATGCGGATACTGCGGCGTTTCCTGACCCCGGGATGGGTGATCGGCGTCCTCGCCGCGGCCCTGTTCGCCTGGGCGTGCTTCGCGCTGCTCGCCCCGTGGCAGCTGGGCAAGAGCAACGATCTCGACGCCCGCAACGCCCGGCTGGCCGAATCCGTCGAGGCCGAGCCCGCGCCGCTGGCGCAGGTGGTGGACGGCCCGCAGGCCTACGCCGAGCGCGAATGGCGCCTGGTCACCCTCACCGGGGAGTGGCGACCGGACTCCGAGGCGCTGCTGCGACTCCGGTCGGTGGACGGCGAGCTGGTCTACCAGGTTCTCACGGTGTTCGACCCCGTGGACGGCGCGGACATGCTGGTCAACCGCGGATACGTGCTCGTCGGGGAGAACAACGCGGTCCCGGACTATCCCGCCGCCCCCGCCGGCGAGGTCGAGATCACCGCCCGGTTGCGGGTCACCGAGCCGGGCGAGGCCGAGCCCGTCCCGATGGCCGGACTGCCCGCGGTGCGCGTGGTGGACCCGGTCGTCATCGGCGACACCCTCGGGCACGACCTCGTGTCGGAGGGCTACCTGCAGCTGGCCGGGGGCCAGCCAGGATCGCTCTCCCCCGCCCCGATCCCCGGCATCGAGAACGGCCCGTACCTGTCCTACGGACTGCAGTGGCTGGCCTTCGGCGTGCTCGCCCCGGCCGCGCTCATCTACTTCGCCTGGGCGGAGATCCGGGCCCGGCGGCGCGACGCCGAGGTCGCGGCCGCCGACGCCGACGCCGATCAGGGGGCGGGGACGCCGGATGACGGCACCACGCC
>NZ_JAALDN010000507.1 GCF_014144855.1 Dietzia maris
CGCCCCGGCTACTTCATCGGTGAATTGAGGTTGAAGGTGGCTCGCTCGGCGGCACGTCGCTGCTGCCGGGACAGACCAACCGTCGGCACTGCGGCGCCCAGGGGCGCCTCCTGGGCGCGGTTGATCGACTCGTAGCGCTCATCTCGACGGCCCCGCTCGTAACCACGGCGGTCAGCTTCCGCCAACTCCTGGCGCCACTTCTCGAGTCGCTGCTCGGCATCAGGCAGGGGGAATCCGCCTCGAAGCGCACGACCCGACCCGTCGGGCAGGTCGAACATTTGCTCCATCACAGCGTCGGCTTCGGCCGGCACGATCATCTGCCCATTCCATTGCTTTGCAACCGCGCCCAGGACGCGCAGCAACAGCTGCCGATGCTGCATCGAGGTCAGGTACTCCGCCCACTCGTCAGCCACACGGGGACGAGCCGGAGCATCGACCGCCAGGATCGGCTGCTCGTTATCCCGCGCCACCCGACGGGCCTCCTTCGCGCGCTGCCGGCAAGCAGTCGAGCACCATCGCGGACGTCGCCCACGACCCGCCCACATCACCGGATCACCGCACCGCGGACACTGACCAGCACTGCCCAGAGGCCATGTGCGCACCCTACCGAGAAACGGCACACCCCCAACACACTTAGAGTGCCTACTGTCTGAAGTTTTGTGGCAGTGGGAACCAGCAGGAGGCGCATCGAGCTCGAACGGTCCCGGATCGGCCAAGTCGCGAGGCCGAACAGCACCAGGAACACGGTGCCGAGCTGAACGACGATCGCGGTGCAGATTCCACAGCGTCACAGGCACCGTCTGCTTGCGACGAACGGACCGCACGTGGACCAGCGGGGCGCATCACCGGGTCACCACCGCGGGGCATGCGACAACGCATCGCCTGAGGGTCGCGGGGGCGACCCACCAAGAAACGGCACACCCCTAAGTCTGAAATTCAGCAAGAGGTGTGTCAGGTTTGGGCCTGCTCCAGGAGAGCCTGATCTGAGCACTGGGGCAGGCGCGCAGTACAGGCAATGCGCGTAGGACAGGTCGTACAGATTCGGCGCGCGCAACCCCGGCTATCGAGAGGCAAGGGCTAGACGAAGGAACGTCCGCGCCAGCACCGAGGCGGCGACTGCTAGCGGCCATGCCAATCTCCCTGTAGGCGGACACGTACTTCCCTGCTGACGGTCAGTTGATCTCCCTGTCCGTGGCCAAGGGATCGGGCCGTGTCGGTCCCGCGAAAAGCGCCCCTCCGGGGATGTGCTCGAGGTCTTCGACCACCTATGAGCGCTGTTCCACCGGAGGGACGCATGAAGAAGTCTGACAGGGAGATCATGGAAATTCTCGAGGCATACGACGCCACTGAAAGTGCGCACTCCGCCGCGCAGCTGGCGGGTGTGGATCCCAAGACGGTGCGGCGGTACGTCGCCGCTCGTGACCAGGGGCGTCCGGTGACCGGCGCGGGCCGCCGTCCGCGGATGCTCGATGAGCACATGCCCAAGATCGAGGAGTGGGTCGAGCGCGGCAACGGCAAGGTCCGCGCCGATATCGTCCACGAACGGCTGGTGGCGATGGGGTTCACCGGGACCGAGCGCACGACCAGGCGGGCGGTGGCGCAGGTCAAGGCCGCGTGGCGGGCCGGGCATCAGCGCACCTACCGGCCGTGGATCACCGAGCCGGGCCTGTGGCTGCAGTTCGACTGGGGCGAAGGGCCGAAGGTCCCCGGCCCGGACGGGGTCCTGCGCTCGACGTTGCTGTTCTGCGCCTGGTTGGCGTGGTCCCGCTTCCGGGTGGTGATCCCGGTGTGGGACCAGAAATTGCCCACGCTGATCGCTTGCCTGGATGCGACCCTGCGCCGCGTGGGCGGGGTGCCGACCTACGTGCTGACCGACAACGCCAAGACGGTCAGCGTGGATCACGTCGCCGGTGTGCCGGTGCGTCATCCGCAGATCGTCCAGGCCGCACGTCACTACGGCACCCAGGTGCACACCTGTGTGCCGTTCGATCCGGAGTCCAAGGGCGGCACCGAGTCCACCGTCCGGTTGGCTAAGGCCGATGTGGTGCCCACCGAGGCGAACCTGCGGGAGCAGTACGGCTCGTTCGCCGAGCTCGAGGCAGCATGCGAGCAGTTCTGCGCCAAGGTCAACTCCCGTAAGCATCGTGAATCGGCAAGGGTCCCGAATGAGGCGCTGATCGACGAACGTCGTCGTCTGCACGTACTGCCGGCGGCGCCGCACACCATGGCGCTGGGCCAGACCCGCACCGTGGGCACTGACCTGCCGCGTCGATTTCGGACAGCGGAG
>NZ_JAALDN010000508.1 GCF_014144855.1 Dietzia maris
CCCGCGCGTCTGACGTGGGCGCAGGTGCGGGCGCAGTGGCCACTCGCGCTCGTGCTGGCGGGGGTGATGGTCGCGCTGGGGTTCGTGATCCTGGAGCGGTGGCGACGCGGCGCGTTCCTGCTGGGCGTGGTGGCCCTGGCCGCGGCGGTCCTGCGGGCGGCGGTGCCGGATGAGCGGGCGCGGTTGCTCGGGGTCCGGGGAAGGACCTTCGACGTCGCCTTCTACACCGGACTCGCCGTCGTCATCCTGTGGCTGGCGACATCTGTCGACTCGCTCGGCACGGGCTGACGGCGGCCGGGTCTGCGCGGACGCCTACGCCGAGTCGGCCGATTCTGCACCGGCCTGCCGTCGCGCGCCGTTGCTATCGCGTGCCGTTACTATCGCGGGCCGTTGCCGTCGCGTGCCCGTGTTCCTTCACGCGCGTGCCCTGCCGCATCCGCCGAACCCCCGCGCCACCTATCGGATGGCAGGTCACCCAGCGGGTCCGATAGGTGGCGCGCGTTCCGATAGGTAGCGATCACGTGGCGCTTCTTCTGGCCATCATCGGCCAGCAACCCGGTCGGCAATCAAGCACGTCGGGGCCGAGTCCGCTCACGATAGGGCAGGTGGGCTGGTCACGCGGCTGCGGAGAAGAGCACCCGCTTGATTCGCGCAGCCAGGACATGAGGCTCCTCGAGATCACGCCACCGCCAATGTAAGACTCGATAGCCGAGTGCCATGAGTTCGGCATCGCGATCCTTCTCCATCCCCAATCGATGCCGTGTCTCTGCGGGGGTCAGCCCCTCGAAGTACTTACCGAAACCGTCACATTCTCCCACCACGCCGTACTCGGGCCACAGGAAATCCACGCGAGCCACTCTGATGCCGCGGGAATTGACGATGTCGACCTGGATCTCCGGCTCCGGCAGGCCGTGGTCACGGAATGTCAGCCGGCTCAGGGTCTCTGCCACGCTCTCGCTCCGCCCGTCCGCGAGGCTCAGCGAGTGTCGGGCGCGCCTGATCCCGCGACGGCCCGCGGACTTTTCCAGAGATTCTTCGAGCGCGACCCTGGCGACGAGTTCGCCGTGGGGCGCAGCATCGGCAACCGCCACGCAGGCATCCCTGTTCGTCGAGATTGCGATGTCCGTCACTGTTCGTGCCGGAGTGGTGACCCGCAATCCGTTGACCGTCGTGACCTCACCGGCGAGATCAGGAACAGTGCGGAACGTCGTCAGATCGGTGGTGCGGGATCGCGGCGACGCCCCCTCGTCGCACACCGCGACCTTTCGCAACGGCAGACCCCAGTCCGGAAGACCGTGGACGAGAGCCGCAGATGCGTGAGAGAACACCGGCGAGCCAAGTGCAGTGTTCGTGGCCAGAACCGACAGGAGGTGGCGGTCCCGCCTGCAGAGATCGCGTGCTCTCTTCTCTACGAAGAACCCGGGTCTGAAGTAGTGCCCCATAGAGTGGTGTAACTCGGTGGCCGAGATCGTCTGCGATTACGTGTTGTACACGGATGTAGAGCGGCCACCGTGTGATCCTTCGAGTCAACCTTTCACAGAATCCTCGAACGGAGTCATCACGATGACCGCACCCCACATTGTCGACCCTGCAGGCCTGCTTGGCCAAGCCCTAGCCGACGCATCCCCGGATCTGATGCGCGAGCTGCTGCAGACCATGATCAACGCCCTGCTCTCGGCCGACGCCGACAGCGTGTGCGGCGCCGAGTGGAACGCCCGGTCCGCCGAGCGCACCAACCGTCGCAACGGCTACCGCCACCGGCCCCTGGACACCCGCGTCGGCACCGTCGACGTCGCCGTGCCGAAGCTGCGCTCGGGCAGCTACTTTCCTGAGTGGCTGCTCGAGCGCCGAAAGCGAGCCGAGTCCGCGCTGATCACGGTCGTGGCGGA
>NZ_JAALDN010000509.1 GCF_014144855.1 Dietzia maris
GCCGGGGTGTCCACCCGCCGGATGGACAAGCTGGTCAAGACCCTCGGCATCGACTCACTGTCCAAGTCGCAGGTCTCACGGATGGCCGAACACCTCGATGAGCAGGTCGCCGCGTTCCGCCACCGCCGCCTGGACGAGGCCGGACCGTTCACCTTCGTCACCGCCGACGCGTTGACCATCAAGGTCCGCGAGAACAACCAGGTCGTCAAGGCCGCCGTCCTGCTGGCCACCGGCGTCAACGGCGACGGCCACCGCGAAGTCCTCGGGATGCAGGTCGCCACCAGCGAGACCAAAGCCTCGTGGAACACCTTCTTCGCCGACCTGGTCGCCCGCGGCCTGGGCGGGGTGCGCCTGGTGACCTCCGATGCCCACGCCGGGCTCGTGGACGCGATCGCAGCGAACCTGCCCGGCGCGGCGTGGCAGCGTTGCCGCACCCACTACGCGGCGAACCTCATGGCTGTGTGCCCCAAGTCGATGTGGCCGGCCGTGAAAGCGATGCTCCACAGCGTGTACGACCAGCCCACCTCGACCGCGGTGCACGAGCAGTTCGACCGACTCCTGGAGTACACCGACGGGCGCCTGCCTGAGGTCGCCGACCACCTCGGCGATGCCCGCGAGGACCTGCTCGCCTTCACCACGTTCCCCGACGATGTATGGCGACAGATCTGGTCCAACAACCCGACCGAGCGACTCAACCGGGAGATCCGCCGCCGCACCGACGTCGTGGGGATCTTCCCCAACCGCGACGCCATCGTACGCCTCATCGGCGCAGTCCTGGCCGAGCAGACCGACGAATGGGCCGAAGGACGCCGCTACCTCGGCCTCGAAGTCCTCAGCCGATGCCGACTCACACTGACCACCAACACCGACACCAGCTCGCCGACGGAGGTGACCACCGATCCACTGATCCAACTACCCGCCTGACCACCAACGAAGGATCAAAAACCAGTTACACCAATACCAGGGGCTTGGCCGGTGTATATTCTCTGAATCGCGTGATCCACACCACTACCAGCACGCGCCAGTCTAGGAGAGTCCGTGTCACTTCGCCGAACCGGAATGCGCGCAGCCGCATTCGCCACCGCCATCGCCACCGCATTCGCCGGAGGGGCCGTGGTCGCCCCCGCCGCCGGCGCGCAGGGATCGTCCAACGACCCGGCGCCCGCCTTCTACCAGCCGCCCGCGGACCTGCCCGCAGCCTCCGGCGAGCTCATC
>NZ_JAALDN010000510.1 GCF_014144855.1 Dietzia maris
ACCCTAAACCAACTTCAGAAACGCGACACTAGACTATACGTCGGTACCGCTTACTGTATGTTCGTACAGTACAAGGTGTCCCGGCTCAGTCGGCCTTGTCGACCTGACTATCGTGCCGTCGACAGCCAGTTGCTCAGGCCACCCGCATCGGGCCTCAGGGCCCCTTGGACGTCCCGGTCAAAGGTTGGGTCACGGGTCGGACGTGCGGGTGTCGGCGATATCTCCGTCGCCACAAGCCGAGGTATCGCACCCAGTACAACTTCATCGACAGGAAGGTTTGGACATGGACACATTTCGCGACAAGGCCGGCGAGCCGATAGGTACCGATATCGACAACTGGGTGGCCTCGTTCACGCGCATGGAATCCGGTTCCTCCGAGCTTCCTCCCCACCACCCCAACTGCCTTGGCTGTGGACCAGAGAACCCGAATGGTCACTTCCTCTCGGTACGGCGTGACGGAGACGGCGTCGTCGCACACCACCAGTTCGACCAGCGCCACGTCGGGGCACCGGGCATTGCACACGGCGGCGCGGTAGCGACCGTGATTGACGACCTCTTCGGCTTCTTGCTGTATTCGGTCGGCGAGCTCGCCGTGACGCGCCGTCTCGAGCTCGAGTATCTTGCGCCAGCACTACTCGACACCCCGTACATCCTGCGCGCTGCAGTTCGGTCTCGCGATGGCCGGAAATTGGACCTCAAGTCCACGATGGAGGATGCAGAGGGCCGCACTGTTATTACTGCCACTGCCCTGTTCATCGTGGTCGAGGTTGAACACTTTTTGCAGTCACAGAGAAACTCGAGGGCTTAGGCCAAACTCACCGCCGCGAGCACCAGGCCCGAATACGTCGAGGGTGTCGGCGGAGCCTGAAGCTATTGAACGCCACGCCCAAAGAAAGGGCGAAGCTGAAGGCACCGTGCATTGCCAGTTGCCCTGTACGAGTCAACCAAGTGGCAGCGCTACCTACGACGGAACCCCGTCGGCGGGTGGCCGGTCCAGTGCTTGAAAGCGTGTGAAAAGCTGGCGAGGTCGCTATATCCGAGGTCCGTGGCGATCTCGCTCGCGGACACAGATCCGTCCAGTAAACGAAGAATCGCGTACTCACGAATGACCGACTGGCGCAGTCCGCGATAGGTCATCCCTTCCTCAGAGAGGCGCCGCTTAAGTGTGCTCGTAGAGATGGAGAGTTCGTCTGCAATCCACTGACTTCCACAATCTGCGGGACGCTTCTCTATCAGACGTCTCACCTTGTCCGAATACGAGGCGATTTTACTCCGCTCGTCGAGCCTTCGCTGCAAGTCACTGATAGCGAGTCGATACGCCACGGGATCAGAGAACCGGCAGACGTGATTGACCGCGTCAACGGGAAAATGCAGAATGGACAGTGAAGCGTCAAATACCAGGCGACCAGCTAACCAATCCTGATCCACGGGCAGACCTTCCGGAGCGGGCCAACCCAGTGAGAGTGTGATGTCTGGTGCATCGCCAACGAGTATATTCAGCAGCCTCAGCAGGACCGCACCACAGTAGGTGACCACTAGGGAGTCTAGGACTCGATCGCCCGTCTGCCCATTGAGCGCGACAGACACTCCGTGTCCACCTGCGTAGAACTGCGCACTCAGGGCTGGGGTTATTAGCGGCAGGTAGGCAAGCAATTCCAATATCTCGCCTGCGGAACCTGCGCTTACTAGTGGGACGCTTAATGGTCCGAAGGACGTCAGATGAGCATGCTGGGCGAACGCCAAACCGAGGGTCGTTGCTTGGTCAACGTCGAGGTCGGGCAAGGCTTCCCTGATCCACCGCAGGGGAACTTGGGCGTTGATGGCGAGAAGTGACTCGACGTCGCTTCGCTCACGATCCATGATCTCGCGAAACCGTGCAACGGCGTCTTGCTCCAGAACTGGGCTCTCAAGTAACTGCGCGAACACGAGCGGTGGCACGCCCTCGCGATCAAGATTCATCGCCCCCGCCTTCTGAGCCAAATTAACAAGCTTCTGCCCTCAATTAACCTAGCCGCAGTCGTCGTTGTTAGCAATGCTGTGAGCAGCTATTACCCGAACAACCATGCAGGAGCCAGCGATGACAGTCGTAACCTTCGTCTCACATGAGGGAGAGGAGCACGTGGTGCCCTTGGAGGAGGGGCAGTCACTCATGC
>NZ_JAALDN010000511.1 GCF_014144855.1 Dietzia maris
GACGCCAGGCCCGGGGGCGGCTGCCGGGCCGTTGGGGGAAGGTCAGCCGACGCGGTCGACGGTGAAGCGCACGAGCCGACGCAGCGCCTCGTTCGCCGGGCCGGCGGGCAGCACGTCGAGCTCGGTCATGGCGTCATCAACGTACTTCTCGAGCGTGGCCCGCGCGCGCCGCATACCGTCGGACGCGCGCAGCAACTCGAGGGCTTCCGCCACCTCGGCGTCGTCGGTCAGCGGCTCGGCGAGCAGGTCGCGCAGCCGCGCGCTGTCCGACGAACCCGCCTCCATGGCGTAGATCATCGGCAGGGTGTGGACGCCCTCGCGCAAGTCCGTACCGGGCGTCTTGCCCGACTCGGTGGACGGCGAGGCTATGTCGATGATGTCGTCGGCGATCTGGAACGCGATCCCCACGGCGTCACCGAGGCGGCGCAGGCTCCCGATCTGCTCGGCGGTCGCCCCCGAGTACTCGCCGCCGAACTGGGCGGCCGCGGCGATGAGCGAGCCGGTCTTCTCCCAGATCACCCGCAGGTAGTGCTCGGCGGCACCCTCGTCACGACTGCCGACGCCCGGGCCGACGGTCTCGCGCATCTGCCCGGTGACCAGTTCGGCGAACGTCTGGGCGATGAGCTGCACGGCCTCGGGTCCGAGGTCGGCCAGGAGCATCGAGGAGTGCGCGAAGAGGAAGTCTCCGGCGAGGATCGCGGTGGAGTTGTCCCAGCGGCTGTTGGCCGACTCGACACCGCGGCGCATGGCGGCCTCGTCCATGACGTCGTCGTGGTACAGCGTGGCCAGGTGGATCATCTCGCACACCACCGCGGCCTTGACCAGCCGCTCGCGGTCGGGCGCGGGGCCCAGCGAGCCCGAGAGCAGGGTGACGACGGGCCGGAACCGCTTGCCGCCGGCGGTGACGAGGTGCAGGGCGACCTCGGAGAGGAAGTCCTCGCCGGTCTGGAGTCGGCTGACGAGCAGCTTCTCGACCTCGTCGAGCCGTTCGCGCAGGTCGGCTGCGAGGTCGGCGTCGCCGACGTCCACGCCCGCCACCGTGTGGTCGGTCGCCGTCTCCGCGGTGCCGGTCACTGAATCGCTCGACATCCCCACTCGTCCTCGTCGCCTGGTGAAGGGTCGGCGTGGCCCGCCCTTCCCGACAGACTACGTTCCCGCGTCGCGGGCGGTGGCACCCCACCCCGCCCGAGGTCCCGGCGACCGCCGCACCCGCCGACCTGCCACCATGGAGCGCATGGAGTCAGGTATGGGTCTGCCCGCGTCGACGGACGTCCTCGTGGTGGGCTGCGGCCCGGCCGGTTCGGCGACCGCGACGTGGTTGGCGCGTGCAGGTCGCGAGGTCACCGTGCTCGACGCGGCGCGGTTCCCGCGCGACAAGACCTGCGGCGACGGGCTCACGCCGCGGGCGATGTTGGAGGTCGACCGGCTGGGTCTCGGCGGGTGGGCGCGGGATCGGATCACCATCCGCGGGCTCGAGTTGCGGGGCTTCGGCCACTCCCGGCGGGTGCCGTGGCCAGCCGGTGAACACGGTGGGACCGGGTCGGCGGTGCGACGGACGGTGTTCGATGACCGGCTACGGCAGGCGGCCGTAGAGGCGGGCGCCGTGGTGCATGACGGCGTGCGCGTGACCGACGTGGAGAGAGGCGACGACGGCGAGGTGACCGCCGTCCGGACCGAGGGCGGTCGCGTGGAGTGCCGAACCCTCGTGGTGGCCGATGGCGTGCGGTCGCCGGTGGGTCGTCTGCTCGGCCGGACCTGGCATCGCGACACGGTGTATGCCGTGGCCGCGCGATCCTATGTCCGGTCCGGGCGTCATGATCATCCGTGGATCGGCTCCGATCTCGAGCTCCGCGACGAGGCGGGCGCCATCCAGCC
>NZ_JAALDN010000512.1 GCF_014144855.1 Dietzia maris
CGAGGTCAACCTCGGGGTGGGTGCGCTGGCGACCTCGGCGCGGCCGGCGAACGTCGCGGTCAAGGAGCTACTGCAGCACTACGCCCGTAGCGTCCGCGGCGACTGGGGCCTGGCCGGCGAGCCGAGGGCGGTGACGTCCGCGTTGTTGCCGATGGGCGGGGCGGTCTCGACGGTGGCCGGTCCCAACTGGGCGGCGGTCGGCGACGCCGCGGCGTGCGTGAACCCGCTCAACGGCGAGGGGATCGACTACGCGCTCGAGGGCGGCCGCCTGCTTGCGGAGTTAATCCTGGCGGGAGCGGGTGTCGGCCGAGGAGGCCCGGGCTCGAGAGTGGGCGCGGCCGGTTCGCACTCGCGCACCACTGCCGGTGACCTGACGCATGCGTGGCCCGCGGTGCTCCGCGAGACCTACGGCGAGTCGTTCGCGATCGCCCGGGACGCCGCGCGTCTGCTCACCTATCCGAAGTTCCTGCCGCTGGCGGGACCGGTCGGGATGCGTTCGCAGGCGCTGATGACCGCGGCGGTGCGGTGCATGTC
>NZ_JAALDN010000513.1 GCF_014144855.1 Dietzia maris
CAGCGCGCGGTGGTCGCGCAGCACCGCCACGGACTCGGCCGGCCACCGCATCCGGGCGCAGGCCAGCGCGACCGAGGACACCGCCGGGAGCACCTCCACCGCGTCCGCGCTCAGCACATCGATCAGGGTGGTGCCGATCCCGGCGACCAGCGGATCGCCCGAGGCCAGGGCCACGATCGACCGCCCGCGGAACTGCTCGAGCAGCTCCGGCAACCCCTCCCTCAGTGGCCGCGGCCACGGCACTCGTTCGGCCGGCACGTCGCCCGGAATCATCGCCAGATGACGCTCACCGCCGAGCACCACCTCGGCGCCCAGGACGGCGCGACGGCGGGTCTCGTCGAGCCCCGCCCACCCGTCGCCGCCGATGCCGACGACCACCACCCGTGCGTTCATGACGCGGAACCCTACCGCGACACCTGAGGCGCCCCGGGACAGGCCGTTGGGCTAGCCTCGGGACCACACAACCGAACAGACCCCACAGCACGAGGTGCCCCACGACCCGCCACAGGCGGAGCGGAGGGGAGAATCAGGGAAGCCGGTGAGAATCCGGCACAGGGCCCGCTACGGTAACCCGGCCTCTCAGGCGATCGCGCCCCGCGCGCACGTCCGAGATGAGCCGGGAAGTCCGGAGACCGGCCTCGCGCTGACCAGCCTGGCAGACGAGAGCGGGAGCCCCCATGCCACTGCACTACCCCTTCAGCGCTGTCGTCGGTTCCGACGACATGGCGCTGGCCCTGACCCTGACCGCGGTGTCCCCGGCGGTCGGCGGCGTGCTGATCCGCGGCGAGAAGGGCACGGCCAAGTCCACGATAGTTCGCGCCCTCGCCGGGATCCTGCCGGAGGTCGAGGTCGTCACCGGCGACCGCTTCTCCTCCGCACCTGACGACCGCGGTTCCGAGACCCCGGACGGGCGTATCCCCCACGACGCGCCCACCGAGCGGCGGCCGGTCCGCCTGGTCGAGCTGCCGATCGGGGTGTCCGAGGACCGCATCACCGGATCACTACACCTGGAGAGTGCGCTCGCCGATGGCGTGACCGTGTTCCAACCGGGCCTACTCGCCCGCGCACACCGCGGACTGCTCTACGTGGACGAGGTCAACCTGCTCCACGACCACGTGGTGGACCTTCTGCTCGACGCCGCCGCGATGGGCCGGGTGACCGTGGAGCGCGACGGCATCTCGGTGGAGCACGCCGCGCGCTTCGTGCTGATCGGCACCATGAACCCCGAGGAGGGTGAGCTCCGGCCCCAGCTGCTGGACCGCTTCGGCCTCACCGTGGAGGTGGCCGCGCCCCGGGACCCGGAGCTGCGCGCCGAGGTGGTGCGCCGCCGGATCGCGTTCGAGGCCGACCCGGCGGGATTCGTCGCCGCCCACGCCGCCGACGAGGCCGCAGTGC
>NZ_JAALDN010000514.1 GCF_014144855.1 Dietzia maris
CTCGTCGGCCCGAACGGCAGCGGCAAGACGACGCTGCTGCGCACCTGCTACCGCGCCCTGCCGGTGTCGGCCGGGATGGTCTCGGTGGACGGAGCGGACGTCTCCTCGCTGCGTCGCCGCACGCTGGCCCGCGCGGTGGGGGCCAGTACGCAGGAACCGGTCTCGTTGGGCGGCATCACGGTCCGCGAATCGGTTCGCCTGGGCCGGACGGTCACACGGGGACTTCTCGAGCCCTTCGGCGCCGACGACTCGGCGGTCGTGGAGGATGTCCTCGCCCGGGTCGGGCTGACCGAGCTGGCCGAGCGAGACGTGGTGGCATTGTCCGGCGGCGAGAAGCAACGCGTGTCGATCGCGCGCACCCTCGCCCAGCGGCCCGAGGTGCTCCTGCTGGACGAGCCGACCAATCACCTCGACCTGCACCAGCAATTGTCGGTTCTCCTCCTGCTCCGCGAGTTGGCGGCCGACGGGCTGGCGGTGCTGCTCACGATCCACGATCTGCGGATGGCCACCGAGTACTGCGATGTCATCGCGGTCCTGCACCGCGGTCACCTTGTCGCGACCGGCGCGCCGGAGGAGGTCCTGGACGCCGCGGTACTGCGGGAGGTGTTCGGGGTGCGTGGCGAGGTGCGGGCGGGGCCGGACGGCCGCCGCACGCTCGACGTGGCGGGGCTCGCCGATGAGTGACGGGACCGTGGGTGACGACGGCGACGACGACGAGCTCCGCGCCCCCGAGACCGTGACAGCCGCGTACTCGGGCGTCTCGGACCTCCTCGGCGACTTCGTCCGCACCATCGAACACGGCCCGGAGGTCCTGCCCGGATCGGTGCTGACGGACCCGCGGTGGCTGGCCCGGCGGGTGGAGAACACCGGCCGGCGCTGGAACCATGGCGATCCGCGGGTGAATGGCACGCTGTGGTGGTACTCGGCCAGTTCGACGCTGGTGGCCGCGCCGCTGGTCATGCTGCTCGCGATCGGCCGCGCGCCCGATCCCCGACCGCAGCGGCTCTCCGTCTCGCTGCAGCCGAACGGCTATCTCCACTCGGCGCTGTCGGAACACCTCCTGCCGTCGACCGCGGCCTACGCCGACGCGCTGCTGGAGGCCCACGGCGAGGTGATCGCCGCCCTCGCGGAGGTCTCGGGCGCGGCACCGCGGGCGCTGTGGGCGATCGCGACCGACTCCATCGCGAACCGCGCGCTCGAGGCGGGCCGCGC
>NZ_JAALDN010000515.1 GCF_014144855.1 Dietzia maris
GCCGTGCCGGTACCCACGGGTCAGCGCGTCGGGACGGGCTCCCGACTGGCCGTGCGTCCGCTGCGGCCGGCGGTCTTCCACGCCGTCTGACACCCCGTCGACCGCACCCCGTCGACCGCATCCGCCGACCGCACCCGCCGACCGAGCGCGCCCATCGCACCGGTCGCCGCCGGGTCAGCCCTCGACGCCCGCCCAGCCCAGCGTCCGCTCGACCGCGTCGTCCCACCGGCGGATCAACCGCTGACGTTCCTCCTCGGGCATCTGCGGCGTCCAACGGCAGTCCTCCCGCCACAGTTCACGGAGCCGGTCGGGGGAGTCCCACTGACCCACCGCCAGCCCGGCGGCGAACGCGGCACCCAGTGCGGTGGTCTCGGTGACCTCCGGCCGGATCACGTCCACCCCGAGGATGTCGGCCTGGAACTGCATGAGGAAGTCGTTGACCACCATCCCACCGTCCACCCGCAGCGAATCGGCGGACTCCCCGGCGTCGGCGACCATCGCCGCGGCCATCTCACGGCTCTGGAAGGCCGTGGCCTCGAGCGCGGCCCGCGCCAGGTGCGCCCGGGTGTGGAAGCGGGTCAGGCCCACCATCACGCCGCGGGCGTCCGGCCGCCAGCGCGGGGCGAGCAGCCCGGAGAACGCCGGCACGAGGTAGCAGTCGCCGTTGTCCTCCACTGACATCGCGAGGTCCTCGGTCTCGTCGGCGGTGGAGATCACCCCGAGGTTGTCGCGCAGCCACTGCACCAGTGACCCGGCCACAGCGACGGACCCCTCGAGGGCGTACACGGGATCGGCGTCCCCCAGCTGGTAGCAGACGGTGGTGAGCAGTCCGTTCTCGCTGAACTGCGGCGTCGTGCCCGTATTGAGCAGCAGGAACGCGCCCGTGCCGTAGGTGTTCTTGGCCTCGCCCGGCTCGAAGCAGGTCTGCCCGAACATCGCGGCCTGCTGGTCGCCGAGGATCCCGGCGATGGGCGTGCCGCCGAACATCCGCCGCGTCGTCACGTGCCCCAGCACCCCGGAGGAGGGGACGATCCGCGGCAGCATCGCCCGCGGGACGCCGACCTCACGGCACAGCTCGTCACCCCACTCCAGGGACCGCAGATCCATGAGCAGGGTCCGCGACGCGTTGGTGACATCCGTGACGTGGAGTGCCGCCTCGCCGTCGTCGCCACCCCGGCGCCCACCCGTGAGGTTCCACACCAACCACGAGTCGATGGTCCCCGCCAGCAGTTCCGCGGCCTCGGCCCTCTCGGTCCCGCGTTCGCCCCGCTCGTCCAGGTACTCGAGGATCCACCGGATCTTGGGGCCGGCGAAGTACGTCGACAGGGGCAGGCCGGTGGCGGCGCGGAACCGGTCGTCGCCGTCCGGGTGGGCCTCGGACAGCCGTGCGCAGATGCCGGAGGTGCGGGTGTCCTGCCACACGATCGCGTTGTAGACCGGATCGCCGGTCTCCCGGTCCCACACCACCACCGTCTCGCGCTGGTTGGTGATGCCGATGGCGGTCACCGCCGCCGGTTCGAGGTCCACGCTGCTCGCGACCTGGGCCATGGCGGCGCGGACGTTCTGCCAGATCTCCAGCGGGTCGTGCTCGACCCAGCCTGCCCTCGGCAGGATCTGCCGGTGCTCGACCTGCGCAGTCGCCGCGGGCACCGGCATGCCCCGGTCGTCGAAGAGGATCGCCCGTGTCGAGGTGGTGCCCTGGTCGATCGCGAGGATGTAGGAGCTGCGAGTCACACGGCCAAGACTACGTCCGCGTTCGCGTGGACACGTCCGCCTCGCGCGTAGAGTCGTCGGCGACGGGCCGGAACCCGCGCACGGCCCCGGAGGGAGCGCCCATGCCCACGACCAGGTCCCGATCCGTCCTCGGCCCCGACCGCCGCGCCGAGGCCTGGCGCAGACTGTCGGAGGACACCTTCGACATCGTGATCGTGGGCGGCGGTGTGGTGGGCACCGGCAGCGCGCTCGACGCGGCCACCAGGGGGCTGAACGTGGCGCTCGTCGAGGCCCGCGACTTCGCCGCCGGCACGTCCTCCCGCAGTTCGAAGATGTTCCACGGCGGGTTGCGCTACCTCGAGCAGCTCGATTTCGGCCTGGTGGCCGAAGCCCTCCACGAGCGCGAACTCAGCATGACGCGCCTGGCCCCGCACCTGGTCACGCCGCTGAAGTTCCTCTTCCCGCTCACCCGTCGGTTCTGGGAACGCCCCTATATGGCCGCGGGATTCGTGCTCTACGACGTGATGGGCGGCTCCAAGAGCGTCCCGCCGCAGAAGCACTACAGCCGCGCGGGAGCGAGCCGGGTGGCCCCGGGACTGCGCGAGGACGCCATCGTGGGCGGTATCCGGTACTGGGACACCCTCGTCGACGACGCCCGCCACACCCTCACCCTGGCGCGCACCGCCGCTCACCACGGGGCGGTCGTGGCCAACTCCACCCAGGTGATCGGCTACCTGCGGGACGGCGACCGGGTCACCGGTGTGCGGGTGCGTGACGCCGAGACCGGTCGCGAGACCGACGTCCGGGCCAGGGCCGTGCTCAACGCCGCCGGCGTGTGGACCGACCAGCTGCAGAAGATGCTCGGCGAGGAGGGCGGCTTCACCGTGCGGGCGTCCAAGGGCGTGCACATCGTGGTGGACCGCGACAAGGTGGACTCCGAGGCCGCGCTCATCCTGCGCACCGAGAAATCCGTGCTGTTCGTCATCCCGTGGGGCGAGTACTGGATCATCGGCACCACCGACACCGACTGGCAGCTCGACCTGGCCCACCCGGCGGCCACCGGCGCGGACATCGACTA
>NZ_JAALDN010000051.1 GCF_014144855.1 Dietzia maris
TGAGTCACCGGCCCGTGAAAGACCGAGGCTAGGCTGCCGGTCCCGCGGGGCGGGGTGCGACGACGACGAGGGGCGGCCGCCTCCGCTATCCCACTCACTTGCTCGGTGCGCCGAACCGGCTGGCTTTGCCGCGACGGGAGCGGACCCGCGGCCTCAGACGCTGACTGCTCCGCAGATCTGCCGCAGCTCTCCTACAGATCCCCGGGCAGCTTGTCGCGCCGGATGTCGCGCCAGGAGGACTGGCGCATGTGGCCGTCCTCGGTGAATCCCTGGTGGCGAACCTCCACGACCAGCTTGGGCAGGACCCAGATGGCGTCGCGGCGGGCGTCTGCGGGCAGTTGCTCGACGAACGGGCTGGTCTTGCGCGTCAGCGGTTCGAGCTCCTCGAGCAGCGCGCGGGCCTGCTTGTCGGTGAAGCCGGTGCCCACGCGGCCGATGTAGGTCAGCCCCGTCTCGGCGGGCAGGCCGAGCAGCAGCGAGCCGAGTGAGCCGGAGCGCCCGCCCTTGCCCGGCTTCAAGCCTCCGACTACGGCCTCGGTGGTGGTGAGCAGCTTCTCCTTGAGCCACGCCTTGGACCGCCGGCCCGACTCGTAGCGGGAGTCCCGACGCTTGGCGACGATGCCCTCCCAGCCGAACTCCTCCGCCTCGGCCAGGGCGCGGTCGCCGGGGCCGTCGAGCACCGCCGGTACGTGCACCCGATCCACCCCGGTCAGCGCCGGGGTGAGCAGGTCCAGCACCTCGCGACGCCGCTCCCACGCCTGGGTCCGCAGGTCCACGCCGTCGACCTCCAGCACGTCGAAGACGAATAGCTCCACGGCGGGCAGCGACGAGTCCTGCCCCTCGGCCGCGGCCTGCTTGGCCAGGGACGCGAAGTCCGGGACGCCGTCGGAGCCCAGGATGACCAGCTCGGCGTCGATCACCGCGGGCCGCTCGAGCGCGTCGGCCAGCCCGGGGAAGCCGTCGGTCAGCCAGTCCATCGAGTTGCCGTTGCGGCTGACCAGGCGCGCCTGCCCGCCGGCGCCGCTGGTCGCGATGGTCACCCGGTAGCCGTCCCACTTGCCCTCGAACGCCCACTTGTCGTCCGGCAGCTCGGTCACCGTGGCGGCGGTGGGGATCATCGGCAGCGGGGGAGCGTCGGGGCGATCGGCGCTGTCCGGGTCGTGGGACGCCCCGCCGCCCGAGCGCCGAGATGACCCCTTGCCCGCGCTGCCGGAGCCGCCGGACGACGAGCCGCCTGACCGCGCCCGCTTGTCTCCCTCGGGATACGACGACTTCCGGTTGTCGCGCCCGCCGTAGAAGGAGTCCGGCGACTGGTCCTTCATGTACTGCACGATCCACTGGTTCTTCTCCGCGCTGGTGCGCACGAGCACGTACCGGCCGGAGACCTTCTCGCCGTCGAGCCACACGATGATCTCGTCCTCGCGCCACTTCTCGCACTCGTAGGTGCCGCGGTCCCAGACGGTCATGTGGCCGGCGCCGTATTCGCCCTTGGGGATGGTGCCCTCGAACGTCTCGTAGCCGAGCGGGTGGTCCTCGGTGTTGACGGCCAGCCGCCGGTCCTTGGGCTCGGTCGGCAGGTTCTTGGGCACGGCCCACGACGCCAGCACCCCGTGGTGCTCGAGCCGCAGGTCAAAGTGCAGTCGGCGGGCGTGGTGCTCCTGGATCACGAAGATCGGACCGTCGCCGTCGGAGCGATCGGTTTCCACCTCGCCCTCAAACGGTTCGGGCGTCTTGCGGCGGTCGCGTTTGCGCCGGTACTCCGCCAGGCTCGTGACTACCGCGTCCTCGCTGGCGGGTTCGGCGTCGCAGCCCTCGACATCCGTGGAGTGAGCGGCGTCGGAGCCGTCGGTCGAGCTGGTGTCGGAGCGCTCGGGGTCCTCGTCATCAGACGACGACGAGCTCTTCTTGCCGCCCCCCGATTTCTTCGCCCGCGATGCCGAACCGGCAGAGGAGGTCGACTTCTTCTTGGTGGCCTTCTTCTGGACTGTGCCTTCGAGCCCGTCGAGGAGGTCGCCATCGGAGTCCAGCCGCTTGAGGACGTCGTCCCAGTGCAGGTGCGCGAGTCCACCGTCGCCGAGTTCCTCCCACGAGCGGGGAGCGGCGACCCACGGCTCGGCCCGCCCACGCAGGGAGTACGGCGCAACGGTGGTCTTGGCGCCGCTGTTCTGGCTCCAGTCGACGAACACCTTGCCCTCGCGGATGGAGCGCTTCATGGTGGCGGTGACCAGGTCGGGGGTCTGCTTGGCGAGCGACTGCGCGATCTGCTTGGCGACCTTGGATGCGCTCGCGGCGGTGACCGCTTTGTCCAGGCGGGCGTAGAGGTGGATCCCCTTGGACCCGGAGGTCACCGGGAAGGAGTCGAGTCCCGCCTCGGACAACAGGTCGCGGACGCGCAGGGCCACCTTCGCCGTCGTATCCAGATCTACGTCCTGGCCCGGATCGAGGTCGATCACGATCCGGCGTGTCCGGCCCGGTTCGTCGTTCTCCAGGGTCCACTGCGGCACGTGCAGCTCGAGCGCGGCCTGCTGCGCGAACCACGCGAGCGTGGCGGGGGAGTCCAGCACCGGGTAGCGGACGGTGCGCGAGGAGTGCTCGATCGCCACGCGCGGCACCCAGTCGGGCGCGTGTGAGGGGAGGTTCTTCTCGAAGAAGGACTTGTCGTCGGTGCCGTCGGGCCAACGCTTGCGCGTCACCGGCCGCCGGCCCGCGTACGTCATGAGCAGCGGGGCGACGGCCAGGTAGTACTCCAGCACATCGGCCTTGGTGGTGCCGGTGGCCTCGTAGAGCACCTTGTCGGCGTGGGTGAACCGGATGGTCCGCCCGTCGACCTCGACCGACTCCTTGGTCCCCTTGCTCGCCATGGGTCCACTCTGGCACTTGTGTCGGACGCTGGCGACCGGCAGGCGCACGTGTCTGAGTGGCGATTCTGCAATGTGCCCGTCTCCAGCCGATATAGGTGGGGAAGCGACAAGACCGGCGGTAACGGTGATTGGGGAGCATCGCCCCCGTACCAAAGGTGGTGGAGCTACGGACTTTTAATCCACAGGTCGTCGGTTCGGCGATCACTGGTCGGGAAAGAAAGCGGCCCGCGCAGAGGTGGCTATATGGCCCGTTTGGGGTACCTCGCCGCGCGACAACCGGATCAGTTGACGACAGCGGTTTGTTCTTCGGGCCTAACCGATTCCCCCTACTGCTTTGATCGCCCGGCGAAGTCGGACCTGTGCGTCGATGAGCCAGTCGGTCATAGCAGGCCAGGCTTCGCGGTTCTCAAGGTCCTCGAAGTCTGAAGTGGCAATGATTCGCGCAGCTTTTCTTCCATCCATCGCGTCCCAGTCGAGATGCTCACCAAAGGCAGCTTCGAACTGGTCGGCACGATCGTGGAGGGCGTTGAAGCGCTCCAAGTTCGTTTCGGGGTCCGGCGACTCAAAGTACAGCTGGAGGGTCAGCCGGTTTCCGAACCAGACCATGGATATGAGAACCTTCGACACTCCAGAGGAGGTCCCGCACCAATTGCCGCCGGTGGTCCTCGCGTTCGTCCAGTCAGGGTGAGACTCTCGGATGCGATCCAAGACTGCGCCCCAGAACTCGCGATAGATCGACTCCCTCGCCGAGGCGGGTCGCGTTTCGCGCTTGACGCGCTTCTCCCAGTCGTTGGGCTGGGCCACCAGATCGAAGGCTGGCGCGTACTGCGAGTCGCCAATTCGAACGACCCGGATCACCACGCCGAAGAATCGAGTCTCCTCGTCAGTCCGTTCATTGAGCCAATCGAGCGCGGCTCGATGCTCCGGCCGGAATTCGGTAGCGATCCAGACGATTGTGGTTGGCTCGGTGCCCGCGGCGTAGGTGATGAGCTGTCCGAGGTGAGAGTGGTCAGACTGCTCCAACTGGTTTTCCACAATGACCGTGGTATCCGTGGCGACGTCGCGACCGATCAGATCCAAGCTGAAGCTGCCGACCGGGTGCTCGGCCGCGTCGAGCTCGAGGTCCATGCCGAGAACCTCGTTGAGGACGTCGACGTTGTCTCTGAGCCATGGCGTGAAGGACAGTGCCTCGTGTTTCCAGACATCTCGGGGAGGGACAGATGACAGTCGACCCAGGGAGGGCAGCGGTGCAGACATGAGATCTCCTCGGGCCAGTAGCCGGACGGTATCGAGTTGGTGCGTTACGGCGGCCGCGGCAACTACCGACCGTCAGGGCTGGCGCCCCCACCCCTCATTTCGTGAAGTCAATCACCAACCGCCCCCGCGTCCCACCGGCCTCAAGCCGCTCGTGCGCCCGCCACGCGTCCTCGGGCGCGTAGCTGTCCGCAACACGGAGGGTCACCACTCCGTCTTCCGCCAACTGCCGTAGCTCGTCGAGCTTGCCCTGCTCCTCGGCCATATCCGCCACGCTCACGGCGTGGACCTTGAGGTCGCGGCTGCCGTCGCCCTGGTACCACCGCACCGTCGCGACCCCGCCACCAGTTGTGACCGCGGGGAGGACGGCGGCGTCCTGCACGGCTCCGTCGAAGAGCCCATCGACGCCGTCGGGGTAGAGCTCGAGGATGCGGTCGGCGACGCCGTCGCCGCGCCGCACGATCTGGTCGGCGCCCAGCGACCGCACCAGCTCCTCGTCGGCTTCCGACGCATCGGCCACCACCACGAGGCCGGCGTGCTTGGCCAACTGCACCACGTACCCACCGGTGGATCCGGCCGCGCCGGTGACCGCGAGCACCTCACCGGGCTTCAACCCCAGCAGGTCGAGAGCGCGCCGGGCGGTGAGGCCGTTCATCGGCAGCGTCGACGCGGCGACGTCGTCGGCATCGCGGGGTGCGGCGGCGATCGACTGTGCAGGCAGGACGATGTCCTCGCGGTACGCACCGTGCTCGTCGCGGGGGACCACGATCCCCATCACCTGGTCGCCGACCGACAGGGAGGTCTGCGCGTTCTCGCCGATCTCGACGAGTTCTCCGGCGATGTCCATGCCCGGGACGTCGGCAGCTCCACGCGGGGTTCCGGTCTTCGAACGAGAACCGTTGCGCGTGTAGGTGTCGGTGGGGTTGACGGTGGCGGCCGTGACGCGCACGCGAACGTCGGTCGGCCCGAGTTCCTGGGCGGGAACATCAACGACCTGCAGGGCGTCGGGGCCCCCGTAGGTCGTCACTCCGACGGCACGGACGGTGCTGGTTGAGACGGTCATTGTTCCTCTTTCCCGCGGGACCCGTAAGTCGGGACGGCTCCGCTGGATTGGTGGTACGAGTGACTGCTTCCCCGCCGAGTAACCACGTGCCCGTGTTGAACATTCCGGCCGGGCCCCGTCATGGCGATGAACGATGCCGGGAAAGCAGCACGGTTGGCCGAGCCTGCTGCGCGGGCTGCACCTCTCTGGGAGGGTCGAACAGCAGAGGGCAGTTCTAGCGGGATCGGAGGCGCCATGGCAGCAAGACAATTCGTTTCGGAGACGCTGCGCGCAATGTCGCGGCAGGGCCTTGCCGCTCTGTGCGCGGTGATGATGGTGATCGCGGGAAGCACCTGGGGCAGCCAAGGTCTTCCGACGGCGGCAGCTGTGCTGTGTGTCGGTCTGGCTGTCGGCCTAGCGGTACTGATCGTGATGGCGAGAGCGTCGATCGACTCCGAGAGGAGGTAGACGCGTCATCGCGGGTGCCGCACGTCCCGGTAGGACGCTTCTGCCGCCGGTTGGCTGGGTCCTCGCCCCACCGTCACCGACACCCGCGTGGCCACGTCGCCGGTCAGGCGTGGCTACCGATGAGCTCGTCCATCGACTCCCCGGACTGTTTCGACCACAGGGTGAACGCCGCGCTGGTCATGGCCGCGGCCGCGTAGAGGGCGGAGGCCAGCCCGTGCTCGCCGATCACGGTGCGCATGCCGGAGGTTGCGTCGCAGTCGAGCAGTACCGCATCGCACAGGCCGGCCATTCCGTCCGGGGCGTCGGGTAGCCGTGCGCTGTCGCGGACGGTGGCGATGACGGCGGCGGGCAGCTCCGGCGCCACCGACTGGGCGAGCTGCGCGAAGCGGGAGGCCACGGTCAGGGCGTCGGGGATCGGCGGGGGAGAGGCGTCGGCGGTCAGCTCCAGGGCTTCGAGGAGCTCGCCGGCGGCCGAGGTGTCGCCCCGTTCGTGGGCGTAGAGAACGGCCCGGACCTGCTCGACGGCGGCCTTGTGGCGCTGCTGCGCGCGTTCCATGCCGGCCTGGAGGTCGGCGACGGTCGCGGTCTGTAGGTCGACGCCTTCTCGGACCAGGAGCGGGGCGAATCGTTCGTATTGTGCGCGCTGTTCCGGGGATGCCATGGCCCCATTGTGTCCCCTCGGCGCGAACAGGCCCGCGGCGCGTCGGCCGTCACGGCGAGGTCCGCCCCCCGGTCAGAGGACCCCGGCCAACCCCCCGATCCCTCGTCCTAGGAGGGTGAGAGCCCCGAGGGTGACGACGACGACGGCGACCCGTCGCCCCACCGTCGCGGACACCCGCGTGGCCACCATGCCGCCCAGGAGAATGCCGATCGGAACCATCGCCACGACGAGCCCGATCATGCCGATCGGCGGCAGCCCGGAGATGGGCGCGGCTCCGAGGCCGACCTTGGTGATGACGGAGGTCGCGCCCATGGTGAAGAAGATCGGCTGCAGGGTGGCGGCGAAGGACCGCTGGTTCCAGCCCGTCGCCTGCGCGTAGACGAGCATCGCGGGCGCGGCCACGCCCACCGCGGTGTTGAGGAATCCTCCGGCCGTCCCGGCGACCGCAGCCGGCCACCGGCCGCCCACCTGCGGGACGCGGACGAGAGCGGTGAAGACGAGTGTGCCCAGCAGAGCAGCGCCGATCACCACCTCGAGCCAGCTGCGGTCGGCAGCGCCGACCAGAAGCGCACCGGGTACGGACCCCGCGACGATCAGCGGCGCGAGGCTCACGTATCGCCGCCAGTCGATGTCACGCCGCAGCGTGAGCGCGATGAGTGCCGCGGAGACGGTGGTCGTGATGTTGGTCAGCAGCACTCCGGCGACGGGCCCCAGCAGCAGCGCCAACGTCGGGGAGACCACCAGCCCGACGCCCATTCCGCTGACCCGCTGCAGGACCGTGCCCAGGATGACGGACGCCGCCGCAACCAGCAGGAGGAGGGGACCGACGTCGGCGGGCATGCACCTCAGCATTCCAGGTGCGCCTGACTGCGACCGGCGGCGCCACACGCCCCGATATCGCATACTCATCCCATGCGATCCATCTGGAAGGGCGAGGTCTCCTTTGGTCTGGTGAACGTGCCGGTCAAGGTGTATTCGGCGACGGAGGACCATGATCTGCACGCGCGGCAGGTCGACAAGAAGGACGGCGTGCGCATCCGCTACAAGAAGGTGCGGGACGACAACGGCGAGGAGGTCGAGTTCTCCGATATCGCCAAGGCGTACGAGTCGGAGGACGGCGAGATGGTCATCCTCACCAAGGAGGACCTGGCGAGCCTGCCGGTGGAGCAGTCGCACGAGATCGAGGTGACGGAGTTCGTCCCGGCGGACCAGGTGGATCCGGTGGCCTTCGACAACGCCTATTTCCTGGAGCCGGCGTCGCGCTCCAACCGGGCGTACGTGCTGATGCGCGAGGCGCTGCAGCAGACGGACCGGCTCGCCATCTGCACGTTCACGCTGCGCAATCGCACTCGCCTCTGCGCCCTGCGGGTGTACAAGGACGTGCTGATGCTGCAGACGCTGTTGTGGCCGGATGAGATCCGCCCGGCGATCCTCGAGGGCCTGGACAAGGAGGCCAAGGTCCGGCCGCAGGAGGTCAAGATGGCGGCCTCGCTGATCGAGACGATGGCGGCGGATTTCGAGCCGGAGAAGTACGAGGACGACTACCAGAATCAGCTCAAGGAGTTGATCGAGGCCAAGGCGGCCGGCGGTGAGGCGTTCACGGTGGAGGAGAAGGACACCTCGGGCGACGATGACGGCGACGACGAGGTGGCCGATCTCCTCGCGGCTCTGCGGGCGAGTGTGAAGGACCGGGGCGGTAAGGCGGACGACGCCGACGACCAGGACGACGAGGACGACGACGAGGACTCCGGCTCCGCCAAGAAGACCACCAGCAGGAAGAGCGGAAGTAGCTCGGCAAAGAAGGCCCCGGCCAGGAAGACTGCGGCGAAGAAGGCGCCCGCCAAAAAGGCCGCGGCGAGGAAGTCGACTGCCAAGAAGTCGACGTCCTCCAAGTCGGACTCCGGCAGCTCCGGCTCGAGCACGGCCAAGAAGTCGACAGCCTCAAAGTCCACGGCCAAGAAGGCCCCGGCGAAGAAGTCGACGGCCCGCAAGACGCCGGCCAAGAAGTCGGCCTGACCGTCCCCTCCGCGCAGCAGTCCCATCGCGCGGTCACACCTGCCCACGTTTTCCCAGGACACATCGCCGGAACGGCTGCGTTTGCGCCCACTCGGTGAGCCCCGGACCGGTGCAACTCTCCGCTCGTGAGGGGCAAGCTGGTCGTCATGGCCACCCCTCCAGCCCCGCCGACCGTCGGCTCGGTCGATCCCGCCCGCTATCGAGACGCGGTCGCCCGCGGGGCGGTGAGTCAGGAGATCCCGGCCAACCACTCGCCGCACTTCGCCGGAGGAGGAGCCGACGCTACTCACGGCCACGCGCCCAGGTGGTGGCGGTGCTGGCCTACCTGGGCGCGGAGCGCCGGGGCGTATAGAGAACGACGACAACGACGACGAGCGCACCGGCTCCGCCAGTGAGGCCGCCAGCACGGTGAGCGCGAGCAGCTCGGCCGGAAGAACATCGGTCGGAAGTGCCGCAGCGACGAAGGCGCCCGCCAAAATGGCCGTGGCAAAGGAGGGCGAAGAAGTTGCACTTGCGGGGACCGCCGAGTGGTCACACCCGCTCAAGTTCTCGCAGGTCGAAAGGTCTGAAGAGCTGCCTTTGTGACCACTCGGTGAGCTGCGCGGGTCATGCGGTACCGGGAACGGGCCGCTCGCGCCCGCCCCTCAGGCGTGCGCGGCGATGACCTCAGCCATCGAGTCCCCGGTGTGCGTGGCCCACCGGCTGAAGACCGCCGCTGTCATGGCCGCGGCGGCGTAGAGCGCGGACGCCGGCCCGTGCTTGCGGACCTCGGTGCGGATGCCGGTGGCGGCGTCGCAGTCGAGCAGCACCGCCTCGCACAGCTCGGCCATGCCCTCCGGAGCGTCAGCCACACGTGCCCGGTCCCGGACCGCGCCGATGACGTCCGCCGGTAGCTGCGGCGCCAGCGTCTGGGCGAGCTGGGCGAAGCGCGTCGCCACGGTCAACGCGTCGGGGATCGGCGGCGGAATGGTCTCGGCGGTCAG
>NZ_JAALDN010000516.1 GCF_014144855.1 Dietzia maris
CTCCACCGCCAAGCTCTCCCGCGAACACGCCGTGATGACCGTGGCCCCCGGCGCGGTGGTCGTGGCGGGCGGCAAGTACACGACCTACCGCGTGATGGCCGCCGACGCGGTGGACGCCGCCGTGGCGGAACTGGGGGAGCGGGCCGCCGAGGTGCCGCCGTCGACGACAGAGCGGATCCCGCTGCTGGGCGCCGACGGTTACCCCGGGATGGTCAACCGCGCCGACCGGATCGCCGACCAGTACGAGATCCGCGACGACCAGATGCAGCACCTGCTCGGGCGGTACGGAACGCTCGCCGAATACGTCCTCGAGCTCGCCGCCGACCGGCCCGACCTCCTCGATCCCGTCCGGGGAGCCGAGCGCTACCTGCGTGTGGAGATCGTGCACGCCGCCCTCGCGGAGGCCGCCCTGCACCTCGAGGACGTCCTCGTGCGCCGCACCCGGATCTCCATGGAGTACCAGCACGGTGGCGTCGACTGCGCTCGCGAGGTCGCCGAGTTGATGGCGGGCGTTCTCGGCTGGGACGACGACCGCATCGCCAGGGAGGTGGAGCTGTTCGAGCGGCGGGTCGCCGCCGAGGAGGCGAGCCAGGTGGCGGAGTCCGACGACGAGGCGGACGGATTCCTCCGGCGTGTGCCCGAGGTCCGGGAGTTCCTCGCGGACGCGACCTTCGATCCCGCCAGCGCCCAGCCCGTGGTCGACAGCTCGACCGGCTGACCCGGCACCGTACGGCCAGCTGGCCAGGCCGCGTCCGCGCAGGCCGGCCGGGTGGCCCGGCCGGGTGTCTCGGCCGCGTCCG
>NZ_JAALDN010000517.1 GCF_014144855.1 Dietzia maris
GTCCTTGTGCGCGGTGACCGGGTTCTCCATCTTCATGGCCTCGAGCACGGCCACCAGGTCGCCGGCGGAGACCTCTTGGCCCTCCTCCACGGCGACCTTCACGACAGTGCCCTGCATCGGGGCCGACACGGCGTCACCGGACGCGGCCGCACCTGCGGCGCCGCCACGGGTGCGGGACTTGGCCTTGCGGCGGACGGTCCCGCCGGCGTGCGAGCCGCCGAAGGCCAGGTCGCCGGGCAGGGAGACCTCGACGCGACGTCCGTCCACCTCGACGACGACCTTCTTGCGCTCGACGGGCTCGTCGTCGTCGGCCGGCGCACCGGTGGGCGACCACGGCTCGATCGGGTTGTCCCACTCCTCCTCGATCCACTTGGTGTAGATGTCGAAGCTCTTGCCGTCGCCGACATACGCCGGGTTGGTGACGATGTGCTGGTGGAACGGCAGGACCGTGGCCATGCCCTCGACCTTGTACTCGGCCAGGGCGCGGGCCGAGCGGGCGAGCGCCTGGTCGCGGTCCTCGCCCCACACGATCAGCTTGGCGAGCATGGAGTCGAACTGGCCGCCGATGGTGTCACCCTGCTCGACGCCCGAGTCCATGCGCACTCCGGGGCCGGTGGGCTCGTGGTAACCGGTGATGGTGCCGGGGGCGGGCAGGAAGCCGCGACCCGCGTCCTCGCCGTTGATGCGGAACTCGAAGGCGTGGCCACGCGGGGCGGGGTCCTCGGTGAACTCGAGCACCTCGCCCTCGGCGATCTTGAACTGCTGCAGGACGAGGTCGATGCCCGCGGTCTCCTCGGTGACCGGGTGCTCCACCTGGAGGCGGGTGTTGACCTCGAGGAAGGAGATCGTGTCGCCCTGGACCATGTACTCGACGGTGCCGGCGCCGTAGTAGCCGGCCTCCTTGCAGATGGCCTTGGCGGAGTCGTGGATCCGCTTGCGCTGGTCATCGGTGAGGAACGGCGCGGGGGCCTCCTCGACGAGCTTCTGGAAGCGGCGCTGCAGGGTGCAGTCGCGGGTGCCGGCGACGATGACGTTGCCGTGCTGGTCGGCGAGGACCTGGGCCTCGACGTGGCGGGCCTTGTCGAGGTACTGCTCGACGAAGCACTCGCCGCGGCCGAACGCGGCGACGGCCTCACGGGTGGCCGACTCGAAGAGCTCGGCGACCTCCTCCATCCTGTGGGCGACCTTCATGCCGCGACCGCCACCACCGAAGGCGGCCTTGATCGCGATGGGCAGGCCGTACTGCTCGGCGAACTTCACGACCTCGTCGGCTCCCGCGACGGGGTCCTTGGTACCGGCGGCCATCGGGGCGTTGGCCCGCTCGGCGATGTGGCGGGCGGTGACCTTGTCGCCGAGGTCCCGGATGGCCTGCGGCGGGGGGCCGATCCAGATCAGGCCGGCGTCGATGACGGCCTGCGCGAAGTCGGCGTTCTCGGAGAGGAAGCCGTAGCCGGGGTGGATGGCGTCGGCGCCGGACTTGGCGGCGGCGTCGAGGATCTTGTCGAAGACCAGGTACGACTCCGCGGAGGTGGTTCCTCCGAGAGCGAAGGCCTCGTCGGCCAGCTTGACGAACAGTGCGTCGGCGTCGGGCTCGGCGTATACGGCCACGCTGGCCAGGCCCGCGTCCTTCGCCGCACGGATCACACGGACGGCGATCTCGCCGCGGTTGGCGACGAGGACCTTGGTGATGTGAGAGCTGGCATGACTGGGCACTCAGGGCCTCCTGGAGGTAAACGTCTCTACTGTCGATCGGCCGTGGGGCCCACCGAGTTCTTCCGCAGTCTAATGAGAGGCCCCCCTCATGTGTGGTGTTGGGGGTCCAAGGGCTGGCCCGCGGGGGCGGGCCAGCCGGGAGTCGGACGGCCTGACCTGCGAAGTTGTTCTGGCCGTCACGTCCGCGGGTGGGGAAACCCGGGTGGATTCACGTCCGGAGCTCGGGTCGCCAGACGCGGTGGGCGTTCATTCCGGCGCCCTCGAGGAGTCGCCGCAGCAGTGGCAGGCTGAGCCCGATCACGCTCGACGGGTCGCCCTCGATCCGGTCGATGAACCAGCCGCCGAGTGACTCGATCGTGAACGCGCCCGCGCACTCGAGCGGCTCCCCCGTGCGCAGGTACACGTCGAGGTCGGCGTCGGAAGGTGCGCCGAAGTGCACCGTGGTGTCGGACGTGTCGGTCTCGGAGAAGGTGACGGCGAGGGGGTCGTCGCCGGTGAGATCGGCCACGATCAGCGCGTGGCCGGTGAGCAGGACCCCGTGACGCCCGCGCATCCTCCGCCAGCGCTCCATGGCGCGCTCGTAGGTGTGTGGTTTGCCCTCGAGGTGGCCGTCGACCAACAGCATCGAGTCGCACCCGACCACCACGAGTGTGTCGGCGCCGGCCGACCTCGCCTCGGCCGCGAGCGACTCGCCCTCGCGCTGCAAAACGTCCTCCGCCTTGGCGCGGGCCAGTTCTTCCACGACCCGCACGTGCGGGGTCCCCGGTGGCAGGGCGGCCTGCAGGGCGTCCTCGTCGACCTGAGGGTGGCGGATGAGCGGGTCCACCCCCGCCTGCTCGAGTATCCGCAGTCGGGACGGGGAGGCGGAGGCGAGGACGAGCGCGATCATGGGCCTCAGCGTAGCCACCGGGTCAGGACCGCGGCAGCAGCATCGTGATGGTCAGCGTGGTGGGTTCGAGTGCCCGGACCCGGTGACGGAGCTTGGCGGTGAGGTGGAGGATCTCGCCGGTGCGCAGTTCGAGTGTGCGGCCCGGCAGGCCGAACTCCACGCGTCCCCGCAGCACCTGGACCAGGATGGGGTGGAACGCGGCGTGGTCGGGCATCTCCTGGCCCTCGTCGAACTCGAACGCGACGATCTTGGCGGTCTCGTCCCGGTGGACGACCGTGGCCCCGGGGCGGGTGGCGGACGGCGTCGCCCTCCCGATGACGTCGGTGTGGTGGGTGGCGGTTCCCTCGTCGGTGCCGGCGCGGCGACCGTGATCGCGATCCTCGTCCTCGGGGTCGCGGGTGTAGCCGCCGGCCGCCCCGGCCTCCCGCCCGTCGGAGGTGGCTTCCTCGGACATCGACGATCCTCCTCGAGAACTGCCCGCCGACCGGTCCGGCGGCGGTCCCACCACCCTACTTGTCCGGCACAACGGCCCTGATCCGACGCAGCCGCCCCGTGCCCGTACTCCGGAGTGTGCATCGGCACACGCGGGGGACGGGGACGGGGGCGGCTCGTGGTGTGGTCGGTCCTCTGCGCTCAGTACTGGCGGCGGTTGAGGAACGAGCTAGGGCTGTATCCGAACGGCGGACGCAGGCGGTCCTCGTAGGATCCCCAGTCGTCCCTGACGCCGGTGTCGTGGTCGCTCGCGTGCGCGGCGTTCCCCTGCGCGGTCGCGAAGACCGCGGACAGGATGCCCACCTCCGTGGGAGTGGGGTTGCCGCCCACGATCTCGAGGAACGGCTTCTCCGGCTGGCTGGCGGGGTCCTGCTGCTGCTCGCCGGTCACAGCGGGATGTTCCCGTGCTTCTTGGCCGGCACCTCGACGACCTTGCGGTCGAGCAGTCGCAGTGCCTGGGCGACCTGCAGACGGGTGTGCGAGGGCGGGATGACCGCGTCGACGTAGCCACGCTCGGCGGCGACGTACGGGTTGACGAGGGTGTCCTCGTACTCGGCCTGGAGCTTGAGCCGGAGGGCGTCGACGTCCTCGCCGTTGGCCGCGGCCTGCTTGAGCTGGTCGCGGTAGACGAAGCCGACGGCTCCCGAGGCGCCCATGACGGCGATCTCGGCGGTCGGCCACGCGAGGTTGATGTCGGCACCCATGTGCTTGGACCCCATGACGTCGTATGCGCCACCGTAGGCCTTGCGGGTGATGACGGTGACCTTGCCGACGGTGGCCTCGCCGTAGGCGTAGAGCAGCTTGGCGCCGCGGCGGATGATCCCGTCGAACTCCTGGCCGGTCCCGGGCAGGAAGCCCGGGACGTCGACCAGCGTAAGGATGGGGATGTTGAACGCGTCGCAGGTGCGGACGAAGCGTGCGGCCTTCTCGGAGGCCTTGATGTCCAGGCAGCCGGCGAACTGGGTGGGCTGGTTGGCCACCACGCCCACGCTGCGGCCCTCGATGCGGCCGTAGCCGACGATGACGTTCATCGCGTACTGGCCCTGGATCTCCAGGAACTCGCCGTCGTCGACGATGTGCGAGATGACCTCGTGCATGTCGTACGGGCTGTTGGAGGAGTCGGGGATGATCGTGTCGAGATCGTGGTCCTCGAGCGTGAGGTTGTCCTCGATCGCACCCTCGGCGACGGGGAACGGGAACCGCGGGGCCTCGGCACGGTTGTTGCTCGGGAGGTAGGAGAGCAGGTCCTTGACGAAGTCCAGGGCGTCCTGCTCGTCACTGGCGGTGTAGTGGGACACGCCCGACTTGGTCATGTGCGTGGTGGCGCCGCCGAGTTCCTCCTGCGAGACCTCCTCGCCGGTGACGGTCTTGATGACGTCGGGGCCCGTCACGAACATCTGCGACGTCTTGTCGACCATCACGGTGAAGTCGGTGAGGGCGGGGGAGTAGACGTGGCCGCCGGCCGACGGGCCCATGATCAGGGAGACCTGCGGGATGACACCCGAGGAGAGCACGTTGCGGTGGAAGATCTCGCCGTACAGGCCGAGCGAGACGACGCCCTCCTGGATCCGGGCGCCGGCGCCGTGGTTGATGCCGATCATCGGACGGCCGGTCTTGAGGGCCAGATCCATGACCTTGACGATCTTCTCGCCGTAGACCTCGCCCAGCGACCCGCCGAAGACGGTGGCGTCCTGCGAGAAGACGCAGACGCTCCGGCCGTCGATAGTGCCGTAGCCGGTGATGACACCGTCGCCCAGCGGCCGGCGCTCGGCGAGACCGAACGTCGTGGCCCGGTGGCGGGCCAGCGCGTCGATCTCGACGAACGAGCCCGGGTCGAGAAGGTTCTCGATGCGCTCGCGAGCCGTCATCAGGCCCTTGTCGTGGGTTTTGTCCACCGCGGCCTGCCCCATCGGGGCCCGGGCCTCGTCGAGGCGCCTACGCAGCTCGGACAGCTTCCCGGCGGTCGTGTGGATGTCGGGGGTCGCGGATGCCGTCGGTACGTCGTTAGACAGAGCCGAGTTCACGTCCGGTTCTGAGGCAGTCGTCATGTTGCAAGACTCTAACCAGTGACCCGCCTCCGTGGCGACGTGACCCGGTGTACATCCCCCGGCGGCGACCCCGACCGATGTCCGAGCGGCGACATACGCTGGGGGTCGTGCACGCAGATCCAGGTATCGAGACCCCGCCCAGGTTGGACGCCGACGCGCTCCGTCGCGCTCTGGTGGAGGGCCCGGACGCGCCGTACTCGTCTCTCGACGTCGTCGACGACATCGGTTCGACGAACGCCGAGTTGATCTCCCGCGCGGCCGGGGGTGCGCCGGACCGCAGCGTGTTGCTGGCCGAGCACCAGGCGTCCGGTCGCGGTCGCCTCGGTCGCGTGTGGACCGCCCCGCCGCGCACGCAGGTGGTCGTCAGCGTGCTCATCCGACCCGGCGCCGTCTCTGCGGGGCTTTTTGGCTGGTTGCCGCTCGTGACCGGGCTGGCGGTGAGGGACGGGCTGCGCGAGGCCGGAGGCGTGGACGCGACTCTCAAGTGGCCCAACGACGTCCTGGTGGACGGGCGCAAGATCGCCGGGATTCTCACCGAGATGACCACTGTGCGTGCCGGTGGGGACTACTCGGTCCGCCTACCGGCCGTCGTGGTGGGGGTCGGGATCAACGTCTCGCTCACCGGCGAGCAGTTGCCGGTGCCCCACGCCACCTCCCTCGTGCTCTCTGGCGGGTCCGACGACCGGGACAGTGTGGCCCTCGCCGTTCTCGAGGCGTTGGCCCTGCGTCAACGCCAGTGGCGCGAGTGCGAGCGCGGGAGAGGATCGACCGTCTCCGACCAGCTCATGGCGACCTACACCGAGGCCTGCTCCACCGTCGGCACCGAGGTGAGGGTCGAACTGCCGGGGGGCGTCATCAGGACCGGGCGCGCGGACAGGGTCGACCGCGACGGCCGCCTCGTCGTCGTCGACCCCGACGGTGAGTTCGCCGTCGCCGCCGGCGACGTCACCCACGTCCGTGGCGCCGGCGGTCGGTGGGGCGGCTGAGCCGTGGGTTTCATCCGATCGGTCCTCGCGCCGGGGGAGACGCTCATCGTCCACACCCACCCACACTGGCGCGCCCTCGTCCGCCCGGCCCTGGTCACGGTGGTCGGGGCCGGTCTCGCGGGGATCGCCGGCGGCTTCATCGAGGTTCAGGTGGTCCACGCCGGGGACCGTACGGCGACCTGGGCCATGGTCGCGGTGCTGTACGCCCTGGTCGTCCTCCGGTTCGGCCTCTGGCCCCTGACCCGGTGGGCACGGACCGACCTCGTGGTCACCGACGAGAGGGTGCTCTACCGGCCGGCCGGGTCCGCGCGGCGGTGCGTGGACGTGCCGCTGCGCAGGATCAGCGCCGTCAGGTTCCGCCACACCCTCACCGACCGCGCCCTGGGCACGGGATGCCTGATCCTCGAGCTCGGTCACCTGCCGCCGGTGGAGATCGACCACGTCCCGGAGGTCGCCCGCGTCCACGCCGCCGTCTACGACGAGCTCATGCGGCTGCCACCCCCGCCCCCGCCCGCTCCGGTCGCCGCGGCGCCACGGTTCCGCTGGGGGCTCCCGGGGCGGCGGTGACGACCTCGCCCCGCGTGAGACCATGGGCGACGTGAACGACGACTCGCGCATCCGCCGCAATCCCCTCGGCACGCCCGTCGTGGCGATGATCGGCGGGGGACAACTCGCCCGCATGACCCACCAGGCGGCCGTCGCCCTCGGCCAGACGCTCCGCGTGCTCGCCGCCGACCCGCAGGACCCGGCCGCCCAGGTCACGCCGGATGTGGTGATCGGCGCGCACGATGATCCCGACGCCGTCCGCGCCGCCGCGGAGGGCGCCGACGTGATGACCTTCGACCACGAACACGTGCCCCCGCAGATCCTGCTCGAGCTGGAATCCGCCGGGGTCGCCGTGCGTCCCCGTGCATCCGCGCTCATCCACGCCCAGGACAAGTTGGTCATGCGGCGCGCGCTCGCGGAGATCGGCGCCCCTGTCCCGCCGTTCACCGGCGTGGACTCGCTCGCCGACGTCCGACGTTTCCACGACGAACAGGACGGGAACATCGTCCTCAAGGCCGCGCGGGGCGGGTACGACGGTCGGGGCGTCTGGATGCCGGGCTCGCTGGAGGAAGCCGAGCGGATCGCCGACGAGCAGCTCGCCGCCGGGGTGCCGATGATGGCCGAGGCCCGCGTCCCGTGGACCCGGGAGCTGTCCGCGATGGTGGCCCGGTCCCCGTTCGGGCAGGGGGCGGTGTGGCCGGTCGTCGAGACCGTCCAGCGTGACGGGATCTGCTCGGTGGCGATCGCGCCCGCCCCCGGGCTGCCCGACGACCTGCGCTCGGCCGTGCAGGCCACCGCGTTGCGATTGGCCGAGCACCTCGACGTGACCGGCGTGATGGCCGTGGAGCTGTTCGAGGTGATCGGCTCGGACGGTCGCCCGGGAGTACTGGTCAACGAGCTCGCGATGCGACCCCACAACTCCGGCCACTGGACGATGGACGGGGCCACCACCAGCCAGTTCGAGCAGCACCTGCGGGCGGTACTCGACTACCCGCTCGGCTCCACCGTCCCGACCGCGCCCCTCACCGTGATGGCCAACGTCCTCGGCGCTCCCGAGACGCCGGAGATGAGCATGGACGAGCGCGTCCACCACCTCGCCGCGCGGTTCCCGCACGCGAAGGTGCACCTCTACGGCAAGTCGGAGCGGCACGGCCGCAAGATCGGCCACGTCAACGTCCTGGCCGACCCGGGTGTCGACCCGGACGACGCGGAACAGGTGGCATCCGTCCGCGCGGTCGCGGAACTCGCGGCCCACTGGCTCTCCCACGGGGAGTGGGCCGACGGCTGGGACCCCCACTCGGGGGCGCCGGCCGGGGACTTCGAACGCTGAGCGCACCACCGGAACGCTGAGCGCACCACACCGAGGAAAGGCGACGGGATGACCGAGCGACACGACGGGCCGCAGGTCGGTCTGATCATGGGCAGCGACTCCGACTGGCCCACCATGGAGGCAGCGGCGGAGGCACTCGCCGAGTTCGGGATCACCTTCGAGGTCGGGGTGGTCTCGGCACACCGCACCCCGCAGAAGATGCTCGACTACGCCCACTCGGCGGCCGGCCGGGGCGTCCGCGTGGTGATCGCGGGTGCGGGCGGCGCCGCGCACCTCCCGGGGATGGTCGCCTCGGCCACGCCGCTGCCGGTCATCGGTGTCCCCGTGCCGCTCAAGCACCTGGACGGCATGGATTCCCTGCTGTCGATCGTGCAGATGCCCGCCGGTGTCCCGGTGGCCACCGTGTCGATCGGCGGGGCGCGAAACGCGGGTCTGCTCGCGGTGCGGATCCTCGCCGCCTCCGACCCCGCCCTGCGCGAGCGGATGGAGGCGTTCCAGGCCGAGCTGGAGGCGATGGTCGAGCGCAAGGACGAGGCCCTGCGCCGACAACTGCTCGGCTGATCGCCACCGCGGGGGCGGCGGGGCCGACGGCGCCGACGGGGGCCGACTTCCGGCTGGTAATTTGAAGGGCCGGACGCGGCCTCGCGTCTCCCGCGGCGATAGTGGCGGCCGACGAACGTCAGCGGCCCCTCCGCGAGAACCTGGCCGGCGCCCGCCGCGCGATCAGCACCGACGAATCCCTCATGGAGGCCCGCATATGTCCGGTAACCCCGACTTCGACCTGTACCGCCCGGCGGAGGAGCACGAAGAGCTCCGGGCCGCGATCCGAGCCCTGTCGGAGAAGGAGATCGAGCCCCACGCCGCGGCCGTCGACGAGGACGAGCGGTTCCCCCAGGAGGCCCTCGACGCGCTCAACGCCTCGGGTTTCAACGCGGTCCACGTGCCGGAGGAGTACGGCGGGCAGGGTGCGGACTCCGTGGCGGCGTGCATCGTGATCGAGGAGGTCGCCCGCGTCTGTGGGTCGTCCTCGCTGATCCCCGCCGTCAACAAGCTCGGCACCATGGGCCTGATCCTGGCCGGTGGGGAGGAGCTCAAGCAGAAGGTCCTTCCCGAGATCGCCGAGGGCAAGATGGCCTCCTACGCGCTGTCCGAGCGCGAGGCCGGCTCCGACGCGGCAGCCATGCGCACCCGCGCCCGCCAGGACGGTGACGACTGGATCCTCAACGGCAGCAAGGCGTGGATCACCAACGGCGGCAAGTCGACCTGGTACACCGTCATGGCCGTGACGGACCCCGAGAAGGGTGCCGGCGGGATCTCCGCGTTCATGGTCCACGCCGACGACGAGGGCTTTGGCGTCTCCAAGACCGAGAAGAAGCTCGGCATCAAGGGTTCGCCCACCGCGGAGCTGTACTTCGAGGACGTCCGCATCCCGGGCGACCGGATCATCGGCGCGCCGGGCACCGGCTTCAAGACCGCCCTGCAGACCCTCGACCACACCCGCCCGACCATCGGCGCGCAGGCCGTCGGTATCGCGCAGGGCGCCCTGGACGCGGCGATCGCCTACACCAAGGAGCGCAAGCAGTTCGGCCGCGCGATCTCGGACTTCCAGAACACTCAGTTCATGCTCGCCGACATGGCGATGAAGGTGCAGGCCTCGCGCCTGATGGTCTACACGGCCGCCGCCAACGCCGAGCGCGGCTCCGCGCCCGGTGGCGAGAAGCTGGGCTTCATGGCCGCCGCCTCCAAGACCTTCGCCTCGGATGTCGCGATGGAGGTCACCACCAACGTCGTGCAGCTGTTCGGCGGCGCCGGGTACACGCGTGACTTCCCTGTCGAGCGCATGATGCGCGACGCCAAGATCACCCAGATCTACGAGGGCACCAACCAGATCAACCGCATGGTCATGGCCCGCCAGCTCCTGGCCTGATGCCCGGGGCGCCGGCCCGCTGACCGGTACACCCTCCACGAATCCGCTACTCCGATTCCGGATCTGCTACCCGCATCAGGGGAGCGGATCCGGAATCGGAGTAGCGGATTTTCGCGTCGCTGGGGCGATGGGGCGCTGGGGCGCGGCGTCGCTGGGGCGCGTGTCGCGGGCGCCGGGCGATCAGAGGGTGAGCGTGGTGCGTTCGGTGGCCGCCACGTCGGCGACCGCGGGATCGTCCGCGTCTGCTCCCGTGACGAGCACCGCCGTGCCACCGGAGGCGAACACCCGGGCCAGGACCTGCACCACGTCGTCGCGATCGGAGCCCGCCACGAGGGC
>NZ_JAALDN010000518.1 GCF_014144855.1 Dietzia maris
CGCGGCCCGCGCCCGCCCCGGAGGCCCCGCGGTCTCAGCCCGTCGCCCCGTCCGCGACCGCGATGCCGGGAGGCTCGCCCGGCCTGATCCTGGTGCTAGGGGGCACGGGCGAGGCCCGTCGACTCGCCGACCTCATGGTCACCGCCGGGCTGGACGTCGTCACCTCGCTGGCGGGCAAGGTCACGCGGCCGAGACTCCCCCGTGGGGAGGTGCGGATCGGTGGCTTCGGAGGTGCGGAGGGATTAACGCACTGGATGCGCGAGAACGGCGTCAGCGCCGTCATCGACGCGACCGACCCGTTCGCCGACCAGATCTCGGTGTCCGCGGTCCACGCCGCGCGCGAGACGGCCACGCCGCTGCTCCGCCTGCACCGCCCGCCGTGGACCGAGCAGGCGGGCGACGAGTGGATCCGCGTCCCGGACATGCAGACCGCGGCCCACGTGGTGCGGGAGCGTTTCCGCCGGCCGATGCTCACGGTCGGCAAGCAGGGCGCGTCCGCGTTCGCCGGGGACACCCGGGGGTCGTATCTCATCCGGTGCTCCGAGCCGCCCCCCGGGGCGCTGCCGCACCGCTACCTGCTGGTATTGGACCGGGGCCCCTTCGGGGTGGAGTCCGAGCGGACGCTAATGTCCCGCCACCGGATCGACGTGCTGGTCACCCGCAACAGCGGCGGAGCCACCTCCGAGGCCAAGCTCGCCGCCGCCCGCGACCTGCGCATACCGGTGGTGATGGTGGACCGGCCCGAGACCCCGCAGGCCCCTCGGGTCCCTGAGACCGTGCACTCCGTCGAGGACGCCGCCCGCTGGCTGGTCGAGCGGTTCGGCGCGCGCTGAGCCTGCCCAACTGCTGAGCCGACCTCACCACAGAACCGACCTCACGGGAAAGCCGTCACCCAGGGCGATTCGGCGTCGAAGATCATCCCCATCGGTGCCAGCACCCGCACCACCTGCTCCGCCATCGGTTCGGTGAGTTCGTGCAGGCCGATGACCCGGTCGGCCGAGACGGTGGTCGGACGCTCCACCGCGCCGAGAAATTCGGCGAGTC
>NZ_JAALDN010000519.1 GCF_014144855.1 Dietzia maris
CGGCGTCGGCGGGCGCCGGGGCCGGGGCGGGCGCCGGGGCGTACACGGCGAGGGAGGCGAGAGCGTCGGCACGCAGCTGATCCAGCGTGCCGGGCACCCCGTCTCCGGAGGCAGCGCGGGCGTCGGTCTCGATACGTCCCCGCAGCAACTCCGCATCGGCCAGAGGCAGCTTCGCCCACATCGAGGCCATCCCGTCCCGGCCCGACCGGAACCGGACCGTACGCGTGAGCGCCGCCCGGGCCCGGGCATCCTCGGCGCCCTCCGGGTCGAGCCGGCCGACGGCCTCATCGATCCGGCCGTCCACCGAATTGCGAGTCGGCCGGTCACCGCCGTCCAGGTGGTCGACGATGCCCGCCACGACCTCGTCCTCCACGTCCGAGACGATCGAGTCGGGCACCTCGGCCAGCTTGCAGGCGATGTCGATGGCGAGCTGTTCGGGAACGACCCCGCGCTCCACCGAGGCCCGCAGTCGCGCGAGCCGCGAATGGATCTGGACCCCGGCGGTGACCAGACGCGCGGCGTGCCAGCACGTGAGCTGACAGGCCGCCACGAGATGGTCACGAGCCCTGGATTGCGGGTCCAACCGTGCGTATGCCGAACGTGCACGACCACCGCTGCCGGCGACCCCTTCGGTGCGGTCGACGCCCGTGCCGACCTCATCCGCCCGGGACATCTGCTCGACCAGGGCCGCTGCCGCCTCCAGCCGGGTCGCACCTGCCCGGTTCTGCGCCAGGGTCGCGGCCCGTGCCGCCTCGCTCACCTCCGTCGAGTCGAGCCCGCCCAGGGATTCCGGAACCGCGAACAGTGACTTCGTCGTCGACAATTCCCCCACCCCCCTCGCGCTCGATTTAGAACTTGTGTTCGACAGTACGGCACTGCAGGCGTTAGCGCAAGCGTTCGATCCGCCCGGCCTCCGGTGTCCGACCCGCGCGCTACACTCACCGCATGACCGAGCCCCCCTCTTCTCCCGTCGACCGCGCCTTCGAGGTGCTACGCGTGACGGCGGGCGGGACAGGGATGACGCTCAGTGAGATCGCGCGCGAGACCGGGCTGGCCAAGTCCACGACGCTGCGCCTCCTGGCCGCGCTCGAGCGCAACGACGCGGTGACGAGGATCGGGCAGCGCTACCGGCTGGGGCCGTTGGTGCACGAGCTGGACCCGATCCCGGTCTCGCCGGCGTACGAGCGGATCCGCCGGGTGCTCACACCGTTTCTCGCGCACCTCTTCGAGGCCACGCGCGCGACCGTTCACCTGGCCACCCTGCACGGCGACGAGGTGGTCTACCTCAACAAGTTGCACGGG
>NZ_JAALDN010000520.1 GCF_014144855.1 Dietzia maris
GCTACCCGATCATCAGAACCGCGCTTTCCGAAAGGCGTCCCAAACAGACGGCCACGGACAACCGGAGGGTGATGTGTGGCAGATCCCGGAGTACGCGCCACGGATGGTATCGGTGTACACGCATGCCGGGGATCTGATCACGTAGGTCCGAAAGCTACCGCCGTTGAACAGGAATCATACGAGTGTGGCTACCGCGCCGCCCGCGACATGCTGCGCCGGTTGAATTAATGTGAGTCGGCGTTGTCGGTTTCGCTAACGCTTATGTGGGTGACTCGCGAATCGAAGTTGTTCTCCAAATCACTCAGAAGCTCTTTTTCGATAGAGAATCGAAAGGCGCCGTTCGTTGCGAGGAGTTGAAGGTCCATATGCAAGACAGTTAGAGCCGCGCCGTGGGTGGCTGCAGCGCCGTACTCAAGCATGAATGACTTGACCTCGTCATCCGAGAGCTTCGCTTCGGGGAGGACTTCCCAGTTTACTGCGACGTCTGCTTCGACAATCACGTTGGCGCTCTTCACCCAGAACTTCAGACGGAAAGCAACCATGCCGCTGGCGATGACCACGCCCCACTGAAAGTTCGCGCCATCGTCGACCTGTGCGTTGGCACGCTGCAGCTTCTCGTCTTCCTCGTCCATCGGGATGGTCTGGACAAGGCGAGCCTGATGCGAGATCACCTGGATCGATGTGTCGCCCAACTTTGCCAGCGCAGATTTAAACTCCGAACTCAGCACCGTGCGTCGACCCACATTTTCCGCGCCGAAGTCGCTGGCCGCTCGCCGACGGACACGTGCATCGATGCACTAAGCCATTCAGACATGCTCGGCGTGCTTGCGGCGAGGTCTTCACACTCAAGTTCCGCATCCAAGTGGAGTCTTGCGCCGATAGCGTGTGCATACCGGACAATCGTGTCCATCCGGGGGGCGCTGTCGAACTTCTCGAAACGAGACACGAATGAACGGTCAATGCCCATCCGACCAGCCACCTGGGTCTGATTGAGTCCGGCCTGCTCACGCAATTCGACCAGACGACGGAGGAAGGTGCGCTCCTCTACGCGGAGGGCAACCGCCCGAGCCTCCTCGGGCGAGCCATCAGCCCCAGGCGTCTCATGGACAACTCTCAGTGCCATAGCGGTGCTCCTTCCACTTTTCCAGGGATGTGCTCGATACTGCACCAGTGTGGCACCTGTCGCATAATTCCGGGGCCAAACGTGATGCAAACGTCACAGCGTGGGGTACGACCAGCCAGCATCGTCGAAAAGTACTCCAACCTTGTCCATAGCCTTGCGGATCTGGCGGTCCTGCTCCCCCGGCTCACGCTTGTGCGACTGCTTCACCCCGTAGTGAACCAAAGCCACCATGGGCAGAGGGCCGTGCGGCTCCGCGAAGTAGATCCGATGGTAGGTGCGGTAGAGCACCCCCTTGGGAGTCTTCTTGTTCCGGCCCAGAGACTTGAACTCCCCCACCCAGGGAAGCCCTGGCTCGGCAAAACGTCCGCCCAGAGGCGCCTCGTAGTAGGCCCCATCGCTAAGGGGGTAGCCCTTTTCGTCGCGAACACAGCTCAGCCCGGGGCCGCGAACCGCCTTGATGATCTGGTCGTAAACCGTCCAGGCCATTAGGTCGTTCTTTCGAAGCCTGCGCAAGTACTCATCGACCTCATCGTCGATGAGGACCTGACACCCGCCCTGAAGGCACCGCGGCGTGTAGGAGGTCACGTGACAAGACCTCCCAGCCTAGCGCGCAGTAAAGCGGGCAAGCTCCCCCCTCCGAGCCGTCGCACCATTATTCACCGTTCGCCATCTCAGGCACCATCCCACTGGTCGGGTGCTTGGTTCTCTTCTCCGGCGCCGTTGACCAAGCCGGCGGCTGAGTTCGCCCTGCGACGGTGCGCCGATGTCGCAGGCAGCCCGTACTTCGGGGGGCTCGAACGGAAGCGGCCGGCCTGTGCCTTCGTCGTCGAGGCATTCGGCTTCCGCTTCGAGCATGTCGTCGACGCCGGGGGCGCGGTGTTGTCGAGATAGGTGGAGGGCGGCACGCTTTTCCTTAGTCGTCGGAGGGCAGTCTCCGGGATTCTTCCTTAGCGGCTTCCATCCCGTGGTCGAGTTGCTCCGAGAGTCGCGCCGGGGGCCTCTCGCACCACACCGGCAGTCAACCCGCCTCGCTTCCACACATCAAACGACGGTTTCGACGGTGGTTTCTACTTTCCCCACGCTTTGAGTGACTACAAGACGCAATCAAGCGCAACGCCCCGTCGGTGCGTCGGAACATTGACCGAGTTCATACACCACTCTCGATGACATCGACACACGCTCAATAACACACAGGTTCGACGACCCCCCTACAAAAAATCAGGGGTTCGATTCCCTTCGGGGGCACAAGCAAAACGAGAAGGGCCCGGGCGGTTGCCCGGGCCCTTCTCGTCTCTCCCGCTCCGCGTCAGGTGGGCCGGGTGATTCCGTCCACCTCACCGATGCGGTCGACGACTCGCTCGTAGATGTCGGTGAGTGCGAGTACCTCGTGCTCGGAGAGCACGTCGATGAACAACTCCCGGACCTTCTCGACGTGCTTGGGGGCCACTGACGCGATCGCCTGGGCGCCCGCCTCGGTGAGGGTGACGACGGTCCCGCGACCGTCCTCCGCGCATTCTCCCTTGGCCACCAGGCCGCGCCCCTCCATACGCCGGACCTGGTGAGAGACCCGGCTGCGGTCCCAGCCGAGTGCGGCGCCGAGTTCCCTCGCCCGGAGTCCCCGGTTGTCGGCCTCACTGAGGCTCACCAGAACCGAGTAATCGGATTGAGACATCGAGGCGTCCCGCTGGAGTTGGCGCTCCATGGCGAGTTCGAGCAGTTGGTTCACATCGCGGTACCGGCGCCACATGCGCTGCTCGTCATCGCTCAACCAGCGTGTCTCCGTCATGGGGCTATTACAGCACGACGACCCACTCGGCATTCCTCCACCACCGCTCCGGGGCGCCCGCCGCCGTCAACGGCGTTCACTCGCGATCGGCGCAAGACCTCTGCATGACGTGGGTGTGTGCGCCCCCGATACCCGCGAACCGGGCGCGGTCGCACGTGAGCACGATGACCTGTGACGTCGCCGCAGCCGCGGCGATGACCGCTCCCATGGTGAGTCGGCGAGAGGGATCCGTATAGCCCATGGTGTCGTCGAGGAAAACGGGGACGCCGTCGTCACCGACGAGTCGCGCACAGGCGATCCGGACGATCACCGCCAACTGCTCCCTGGCGCCCCCGGACAGCGATTCGTAGTCGACGGTCACATCCCCGACCCGCCTGGACAGGATGGTCAGATCCTCGCCGAGCCTCACGTCGAAGTCACGCCCGTACACGAGTGAACCGAGTTCGACGACCGCCCTGTGGAACGGGGCCTGGTACGCGAGCAGAGCCTCCGATCGACGCGCCGCGAGTGTGCGGTGGAGCAGGTCCGCCGCACGGGCTCGGCGCCACAGCGCTGCGTTCTCCCTCTCCGCCGCCTCGAGTTCGCGCTCGGCGGAAGCGACCCCCTCGAGCCGGCCCTGGTCGCCGATCGCGTTGACCCGGCCCATCGACGTGGCGACGGCAGCAGCCGATTCGCGTTCCTCGGCGGCCAGTGAGGACAGCGAGGCCCGGGCGTTGTCCAGCAGACCGGGCGGCGCGTCGGCGAGCGCCTCGTCCAATTTCGCCTTCGCCTCCCGTGCCTTCCCACGGGCGGTCTCTGCCCGGAGGCGCGCCTCCCCCGCCCTCTCCTCGAGGCTGAGATCCGGGGCGGCGTCACGCGCGGCCGACAGCGCCTCCCCGCACTCACCGTGCCGGCCGGCTGCCTCGTCTGCCAGTGCGATACGGGTCGCGTACTCGGTGCGGAGTGTTTCGGCCTCGGCGGATGCGGCGCGATCCTCCGCCCTGCAGCGGACGACCGATTCCTCCGCGGCGGCGTACTCGGTCTCCGGATCGCCCTCCCCCTCCGCGACGGCCCCGCCTTCCCGCCCCTCCGCGACCTGGCCGGACGGCACGGTCCCGGCCGGGACCCGTGAGCGCAGGTCGTCCCGCCTCGCGGTGAGATCATCCGCCGTCTCGCCGCCGAGGAGGTCCGATCGCCGTCGACGCAGTGCCTCGATCTCGGCACGCAGGGCGCCCGCCCGCCGGGAGCGTTCCTCCGCCTCCGTGGGGTTCTCCACACCGAGCTCCGCGAGAAGGTGGTCCAGCCGGAGGCGAGCGGACTGCTCGTCCCGTCGGACGGAGTCCGTGTCACCCGCGGGGACGACAGTCAGCGAGACCGTCCCGACCTCGAAGACGGTGTCCTCCACGATCTCGTGCGTCCACCCCGCAGAGGCGTCGAGTCCCTCCCCTCCGACCCGGAACTCGCCCTCACCGGTGATCTCCACCCGGGGAGCACTGGCTGCGGACCGGATGACGGCCTCCCGCAGCGTCTCGTCCGCGCGGCGGATGGCGTCGACCGAGTCATCGGCGACGTCGACCGCGGCGAGCTCCGCCTCCTTGCGGCGCAGCTCGTCCCCCACCTCTGTCAGGATCCCGAGGAGTCGTTCCAGGTGCTCGAGGTCCGCACGCCTGCGGTCGCCCTCCTCGACCGCGCGTGCGGCATCGAGGCGGGTGCGGGCCCGGATCACTCGCTTCTCCGCCGCCTCCAGTTCGGCCCTCGCCCGACGGGCCCGCTGCTGGGCGGGTTCCAGCCTCTCGGCCGCGGTGGCGGCGGCCGCCCGCAGATCGGTCTCCCTCCGCTGTTCGGTCATCGCCCTGTCGATGAGTTCCCGACGCTCTCGTTGGTCGCGCAGCGCGGCGTCATGCGCGGCCACCGCCCGGTCGACCTCGGCATCGGCGGATGCGCTGACCCCTCTG
>NZ_JAALDN010000521.1 GCF_014144855.1 Dietzia maris
GGTGGCAGGCCGGCTCCGTGGCGCTGCGCCCGGCCGACGACCCGGCGCGCTGACCGCGGGCCTCAGCGGCGCGACGCCGCCGTCTTCTTCGCCGGCGACTTGCGGGCCGGAGCCTTCTTCGCGGGCGCCTTCTTCGGCGGCGACTTGGCGCGCCGCTCCGAGAGCAACTCGGAGGCGCGGGCGTCGGTGAGGCTCTCCACGGTGTCGCCCTTGCGCAGGGAGGCGTTGGACTCCCCGTCGGTCACGTACGGGCCGAAGCGACCGTCCTTGACCAACATCTGCTTGCCGGAGACCTCGTCGACCCCCATCTCACGCAGCGCCTTGGGGGCGGCGGCCTGCCGGCCCCGACGCTTGGGCTCGGAGTAGATCTTCACCGCGTCCTCGAGCGTCACCGTGAACACCGCGTCCTCGGAGTCGAGCGTCCGGGAGTCTGTGCCCTTCTTGAGGTACGGCCCGTAGCGACCGAGCTGGGCGGTGATCTCCTCGCCGCTGGTGGGGTCGACGCCCACCACGCGCGGCAGCGACAGGAGCTTGAGCGCGTCCTCCAGCGTCACCGTCGCGGGCTCCATGGACTGCATCAACGACCCGGTCCGGGGCTTCGGCCCGGTGGGGCTGTCGGCCTCCTTCTTCGCCCGGCGGGTCACGGCGGCCTTGGCCTTGGTCGCGGCCTTCTTGGCCTCAGCCTTGGCGTCGTCGTCCTTGGCGGCGGCGATCGCGGCGTCGCGCTCGGCGTCGATCCGCTTCTTCTCCGCATCCGCGTCGGCGAGCACCTTCTTGGCCCAGACCGCCTTCTCGGCGTCGGTGGCCTCGGGGAGCTTCTCGGTGACGTAGGGGCCGTAGCGCCCGTCCTTGACGACGATCTCGTGTCCGGTCTCGGGGTCCACGCCCAGCGGGCGGCCGTCCTGAGGGGTCGAGAAGAGCTTCTCGGCCACCTCGAGTGTGAGCTCGTCCGGGCTCATCCCCTCGGGCAGGTTGGCCCGCTGGGACTCCTCGGCGCCGTCCTCGCCGGCGACCATGCGCTCGAGATACGGACCGTAGCGACCGACCCGGACGTGCACCGGGCGGCCCTCGGAGTCGTCGAACACCCGGATCGAGTTGATGCTGCGGGCGTCGATCGCCTCGAGGTTGACGTCGACGAGGTTCTTCAGCCCCACGGCGTAGTTGGCCTTGTCCTCGTCGCCGGACCCCTCGGTGGCACCGAAGTAGAAGCGCCGCAGCCAATCGTCCCGGTTCTCGCGGCCCTCGGCGATCGCGTCGAGTTCGTCCTCCATCAGCGAGGTGAAGTCGTAGTCGACGAGCCGGCCGAAGTTCTGCTCGAGCAGTCCGACCACGGCGAAGGCGACCCAGCTGGGGACAAGCGCGTTGCCGCGGACGTAGACGTATCCCCGGTCCTGGATGGTGCGGATGATGCTGGCATAGGTCGACGGGCGGCCGATGCCCATCTCCTCCATCGCCTTGACCAGGCTCGCCTCGGTGTAGCGGGCGGGCGGGCTGGTGGTGTGCCCGTCGGGGACCAGGTCGGTACCGGTGAGCTGCTGTCCCTCGTCGAGGCGGGGCAGGCGCCGCTCGGCGTCGTCCGCCATCTGCTTCTCCGAGCCCTCGGCCGGGTCATCGGTCGCCTCGACGTAGGCCTTGAGGAAGCCGGGGAACGTGATGGTGCGGCCCGAGGCGGCGAAGGTGGCGCGCTCGTAGCCGGAGGCGTTGTCGCCGGCGTCACCGCTGATGCGGATGCTGACGGTCGTGCCGCGCGCGTCGGCCATCTGGGAGGCGACCGTGCGCTGCCAGATGAGCTCGTAGAGCCGGTATTCCTCGGCGTCGAGGGCACTGTGGAGCTGCCCGGGGGTGGCGAAGGTCTCGCCGGCGGGCCGGATGGCCTCGTGGGCCTCCTGCGAGTTCTTGACCTTCCGGGTGTACTGCCTCGGCGTGGGTGAGACGTAGTCGCTGCCGTACAGCTCCGTGGCCTGCGCGCGGGCGGCTGCGATGCCGCCCTCGGACAGGGTGGTGGAGTCGGTACGCATGTAGGTGATGTAGCCGTTCTCGTACAGTCGCTGCGCGATCCGCATGGTGCGCTCGGACGTGTACCGCAGCTTGCGGCCGGCCTCCTGCTGGAGGGTGGAGGTCATGAACGGCGCGTAGGGGCGCCGGGTGTACGGCTTGGACTCGACGGAGTCGACGACGAAGTCGGCACCGGTCAGCGCGTCGGCCAGCGCCCGGGCCGCCGGTTCGGCGAGGACGACGGAGTCCTTGGCCGCGCCGGTGGACTTCAGACGCCCGTCCTGGCCGAAGTCGCGGCCCTGCGCGACCCGGGCGCCGTCGACGGCGGAGAGGCGGGCGGTGAAGCTGCGGGGTTCACCGGCGTCCCCGCCGGCGGATCCCTTCGTGGCCAGGGTCGCGGTGATGTCCCAGTAGTCCGCGGCGACGAACGCCATGCGCTCGCGCTCACGCTCGACGATCACGCGGGTGGCCACCGACTGCACGCGGCCAGCGGACAGTCGCGGCATGACCTTCTTCCACAGCACCGGGGAGACCTCGTAGCCGTAGAGACGGTCGAGGATCCGGCGGGTCTCCTGGGCGTCGACGAGGTCGGTGTCGAGCTCGCGCGTGTTCTCGGCGGCGGCGAGGATGGCGGGCTTGGTGATCTCGTGGAACACCATCCGCTTGACCGGCACCTTGGGTTTGAGGACCTCGAGCAGGTGCCAGGCGATCGCCTCGCCCTCACGGTCGGGGTCTGTCGCCAGCAGGAGCTGGTCCACGCCGGCGAGTTCCTTCTTGAGCTCGGCGACCTTCTTCTTCTTGTCGGCGCTGACGACGTAGATGGGCTCGAAGTCGTCGTCCGGGTTCACCCCGAGCCGCGCCCACGGCTCCTTCTTGTACTTGGCCGGGATGTCGGCCGCGCCCTTGGGCAGGTCGCGGATGTGTCCGACCGACGCCTCGACCACGTAGTCGGACCCCAGATAGGGCTGGATCTTACGTGCCTTGGTGGCGGACTCGACGATCACCAGGCTCCGCTTGCCGCCCGATGCTGCCTTCTTGCTCGCCACTGGAGTGCTCCCAACCTGCGCTGATTCCGTCGTCGACGCCCTTCACCGACCACCGGTCCCGGCTACGGTACGCGTGCCGGGGCCCTTCTATAGGAATTCATACCAGGCGGGATGCCCTCCACGAGAACCGTCGAGTCACCCCTCCGGCACCCACGGTGGGCTTCCCGGCGCGGGGCGCGGGGTGTCCAGATACTGCCCGGGTTCCGCCTGACCGGTCTCGAGATACCGCAGGACGATCTCGTCGACCGCCTCGTTGCCGGTGTCGAAATGGCAGTGCACGGTGCCCCGGATCCGGACGAGTGTGCCTCCCGTCGCGTCGGCGGTGGCCGGACCGAACATCCCCGGGGTGTTGGGGTCGTGGTCGGCCTGGAGGATCAGGGGCGGCGCGGCCATCTCGCGTGCCTCGATGCGCGGCGGGACCGCGGAGGGCGGGTAGAGGCAGTATCGGGTCTGCTCGGTCAACGCCCACACGTCCTCGCCGGTGCTACCCGCCGGGTCGCTGCTGCCGATCAGGGCCGGGGCCGCCAGGTTCGTCCGGGGCGGCGCGGTCTCGTTGCAGTTGATGATCTTCAGGTAGGTGGCCTGGTCGGACGTCACCGGGGGCCGGCCGGTGCGCTCCTCGGCCTCCTCCTCGATCCGCTCGTCCAGCTCCTCCGGTGTCTCGACGTCGGGCGCCGTGCCGTGCACCTTCGCCGAGATCGCCCAGGCGATGTCGGGCCAGGCGTCGGGGGACCGGCTGTAGAAGTCGAGGACCCGGAAGTAGCCCACGGCGTCGTCCGGCGTCGAGTCGAACCCGCCGGTGGACGCGACGGCGGCGTTCTCCGCCCGCACCGACCCGGTGTTGAGGGCGTCGAGGGAGCCCGCCGCCAGCGATCCGGTGGGAACCGACCCCGGGGCGTCATCGCCCGGCACGGCGGGGGGCGGAAGGAACCGGCCCGCGGCCGCCCCCTCCGACAGGTCGAGCTCGTGGATCCGCCGGTACACCTTCAGGGCGGTGTCCCCCAACGCGTAGACGTCGTCGTACTCGGCGATCCACGCGAGGACGTAGTCGCGCGCCCGGTGCCGATTCTCCGCCTGCCGCTGGTGGAACTCGTACCACCACGTCTCGGACGGTCCGACCGAGGAGTCCAGCACCATCCGGTCGAGGCTCTGCGGGAACAGGGTCTGGTACATCATCCCGATCGCGGTGCCGTAGGAGTACCCGAGGAAGGAGATGCGCTCCAGGCCCATGCGTTCGCGGACCACCTCGTGGTCGCGCACGACGTTCTCCGTGGTGATGGACCGCACGAACTCCGGGTCGGTGGCCATGCACCGCGCGGCCTGCTCGTTGAGGTCGTCGTCGTCGTCGGGGTCGGAACGGTCCGGGGCCTCCACCTCCGGCCCGGGGAGACACTCGAGCGCGCCCGATCCCGCCAGGCCCCGGGGCTGCACGATCACCAGATCGTGGGTGCGACGGATCTCGTCGACGGCGGAGTCGTCGTCCCTGTCGAGTGCGGTGTACCAGAGGGTGCGGGCGTCGCCTCCCGGCCCGCCGGGGTTGGAGAACAGTGCCCCCTGACGATCGCCCGTGGCGGTGATCCTGCGGACCTCGATCCCCACGGTGCGACCGTCGGGGTCGGCGTGGTCGACGGGGACCGTGACGGAGGCGCACAGGACGTCGGGGCGGGGCAGGCGGTGGAGGACGTCGGCCGCCGACTCCGCGGGGCACGGGGTCCAGGTCACGACGTCAACCCCGGTCAGGGTGGAGGTGGGTGCGGGCGTGGCCGGGGCGACGGGTGGTAGTACGACGACGACGAGGGCTGCGGTCGCGGACGCGACCAGGCGTCGTGAGAAGTGGGGCATGATGACGAGTTTTTCATCTCCGCTGCGTTCCGGGGGGTTTTCCTGCGGGGGGACCGCCCGACTGGCAGCAATAGACAGATCGGTCTAGGGTGAGGGAAGAAGCCACGTCGCCGAACTGGAACCTGTTACAGTCCCGGTCACACGGTCGTGGCCGCGGGCTGCGCCGGAATCGGCGTACCGTCGAGGGCTGAACGGGAGCCGCGACAAGCCTCGATTCATCACGACTTTCTGGAGGTCAGCACCGGTGGGCAACTCGTCCAAGACCAAGCTGGACAAGGTGGTCATCCGCATCGCGGGTGACTCGGGCGACGGCATGCAGCTCGCCGGTGACCAGTTCACCTCCGAAGCCGCCGCCTTCGGCAACGACCTGGCGACCCAGCCCAACTACCCCGCCGAGATCCGGGCCCCACAGGGCACGATCCACGGGGTCTCGAGCTTCCAGATCCAGATCGCGGACTATGACATCCTCACCGCCGGTGACCGTCCCGACGTGCTGGTGGCGATGAATCCGGCGGCGCTCAAGGCCAATATCGAGGACCTGCCCTCGGGCGGCATCCTCATCGTCAACTCCGACGAGTTCACCAAGCGCAACCTCACCAAGGTCGGGTACGAGTCCAACCCCCTGGGGTCGCCGGCCTTCGAGGCGTTCCAGGTGCACGAGGTCGCGATGAGCACCCTGACGATCGGTGCAGTCGAGTCGGTCGACCTCGGCAAGAAGGACGCCGAGCGCTGCAAGAACATGTTCGCCCTGGGGCTGCTCACGTGGATGTACGGGCGCACGGTCGACTCGATCGAGAACTTCCTCAAGGACAAGTTCGGCAAGAAGCCGACCATTCTCGAGGCCAACATCCTCGCCCTGCACGCGGGCTGGAACTACGGCGAGACCACCGAGGCCTTCGCCTCGGAGTACGAGATCGCCCCCGCCAAGCTGCCCGAGGGCCGCTACCGTCAGGTCACCGGCAACACGGCGATGGCCTACGGCCTGGTCACCGCGGGCCGGTCCGCCGACATGCCCGTCTTCCTGGGCACCTACCCCATCACCCCGGCCTCGGACATCCTGCACGAGCTGAGCAAGCTCAAGCAGTTCGACGTCACGACCTTCCAGGCCGAGGACGAGATCGCCGGCGTCGCCGCGGCACTGGGCGCCTCCTACGGAGGAACCCTCGGTGTCACGTCCACCTCCGGTCCCGGTCTGGCCCTCAAGTCCGAGGCCATCGGCCTGGCCGTGATGACCGAGCTGCCGCTGGTGGTCATCGACGTCCAGCGTGGCGGCCCCTCGACGGGCCTGCCGACCAAGACCGAGCAGTCCGACCTGTTGCAGGCCCTGTTCGGGCGCAACGGCGAGTCCCCCGTCGCGGTGATCGCCCCGCAGTCCCCCGCGGACTGCTTCGAGATCGCCCGCGAGGCCGCCCGGATCGCGGTCACCTACCGGACCCCGGTCATCGTGCTGTCCGACGGCGCGATCGCCAACGGCTCCGAGCCGTGGCTGCTGCCCGACGTCGCCGCCCTGCCTGCGATCGACAAGAACTTCGCCACGGCCCCCGAGGCCGAGGGCGAGGGCGACGACGGCAAGCCCGCCTCCGAGTACCTCCCCTACGCCCGTGACCCGGAGACGCTGGCGCGCGACTGGGCCATCCCGGGCGAGCCCGGACTCGAGCACCGCATCGGCGGACTGGAGAAGGCCAACGGCACCGGCAACATCTCCTACACCGCCGACAACCACGACCTCATGACCCGGACCAGGGCCCTGAAGATCGCGCTCATCGACGTGCCCGATCTCGAGGTCGACGACCCGTCCGGTGAGGCCGACGTGCTGGTGGTGGGCTGGGGTTCGTCCTACGGGCCCATCGGCGAGGCCGTACGCCGCGCCCGCGCGAACGGCCACCGCGTGGCCCGCGCCCACGTGCGTCACCTCAACCCGCTGCCGCACAACATCGGTGAGGTGCTCGAGCAGTACCGTCGGATCCTCGTCCCGGAGATGAACCTGGGACAGCTCGCCATGCTGCTCAAGGCCCGCTTCCCCGCCGACATCCAGCCCATCACCAAGGTGCACGGTATGGCGTTCTCGGCCGAGGAGCTGCAGACCGCCATCGAGTCCGAGTTCGCCGGCCGCCTCGCCCACACCGAGCACGACAAGTACCGCCTGGCGCTCGACGGGGTCATCACCACCACCGGCGAGCCCGCGGCCCGCAACCGGCGGATCGGGCACACCGCCACCGGCACCACCACCGCCAACCGAACCCGCTGACCTGCGAGCGAGGAGAGGAACCCCATGACCACCACCGAATCCGGCCTCGTCGGCAGCGCATTGCCGCTCGACGCGTTGGCGTCCGTGCCCAAGACGGATGCTCCGCAGAAGCCCAAGGACTACACCTCCGACCAGGAGGTGCGCTGGTGCCCCGGCTGCGGCGACTACGTCATCCTGGCCACCATCCGCGCCCTGTTGCCCAAGCTCGGGCTCAAGCGCGAGAACATCACCTTCATCTCCGGCATCGGCTGCTCGAGCCGTTTCCCGTACTACCTCGAGACGTACGGGATGCACTCGATCCACGGCCGTGCCCCGGCCATCGCGACCGGCCTGGCCACCGCACGCCCCGACCAGTCGGTCTGGGTCGTCACCGGTGACGGCGACGCCATGTCCATCGGCGGCAACCACCTGATCCACACGCTGCGCCGCAACGTGAACTTGAACATCCTCATGTTCAACAACCGGATCTACGGGCTGACCAAGGGCCAGTACTCGCCCACCTCCGAGCCCGGCAAGGTCACCAAGTCCAGCCCGATGGGCTCGCTGGACCACCCGTTCAACACCCTGTCGCTGGCGATCGGCGCCCAGGGCACCTTCATCGCCCGCGCCCTGGACTCCGACCGCAAGGGCCTGACCGAGGTCCTCGACGCGGCCGCACGCCACCGCGGCACGAGCTTCGTGGAGATCCTGCAGGACTGCCCGATCTTCAACGACGGTTCCTTCGACCTGCTCCGCAAGGAGGACGCCGGCGACCACCTGATCCCGGTGCGCCACGGCGAGAAGATCATCTTCGGTGACGACGGCCAGCACTGCGTCGTGCGCCGCGGTTTCTCCCTCGCGGTGGCCGCGACCGCCGACGTGGACGAGGCCGACATCGTCGTCCACGACGCCCACGCCGACGACCCGACCTACGCCCACGCCCTGGCCAACCTGTCCAGCCAGGACCTCGAGTACACGGTCACCGGCATCATCCGGCAGGTCCGCCGCGACACCTACGACGACCTCGCCCGCGGCCAGGTCGCCGCCGCCAAGGAGACCTCACCCACGGACCTGCAGGCGCTGCTCGACGGCAGCAACACCTGGACCGTCGGCTAGGGCCGAAGGCACCACCCGCGCCGCGTCAGCGGCGTCGGAACCAGCCGCCCGCGGGGGCGGTCACCGGCTCAGATGCGCCTGGTGACCGTCCCCGTGATGCGTCCTCGGGCGTCCCACGTGCGCTCGACCACGTCGGCCACGCCGTGCTGGTCGACGCGCACGGCGGTGGTCGACCGGGTGCCGTACCGCCGGCCGATGCGGACGAACCTCGACGACAGTCGCCACTCGTGCGTCAGCGGCACGCCCGTGCGCGGCATCGTCCACGGTGTCGCCGGGCGACGATCGGCCAACACGTCCAGCAGCGCCCCGGACCAGTCCGGGCCTGTCATGACGTCGGTGCCCATGAGCGCTCTGACGTCGTGGACCGCGCCCACCACCTTCGGCCAGGGGGTGTCCAACGAGGCGTTCGACAGCCCGTGGACGCCGGTGCCGAGCGCAACCGGGCCGCGGGTGGAGCGGTTGGACGCCCACCACATCCGGTCGAGGTCGCCGGCCAGGAGGTTGACGCCCCCGTAGCGATCGAGGTCGTCGACGACGTGGTGGGCGAACTCCGCGACGGGCACCGGCCCGGTGAGCGCGTCGATGGGCAGCTCGCCGCGGGAGGCGGCTGCGGGGAGCACGGGTCCGGGCTCGCGCACGTTGGTCACCGCCGAGAACCGTCCGCCCGGGGCCACCGCGAGCCAGGTCCCGCCC
>NZ_JAALDN010000522.1 GCF_014144855.1 Dietzia maris
GGTGATCGCGTCCGCGCCGTCGGCGACCGCGAGGGCCAGACCGGTGAGCGCCTGTCCCGGGGAGTGGACCCAGGCACCGCGGTAGGTGTCGGCCACAGCGTCGTCGAGCGCCGCGACCAGGCCGGTGTGCTCGGCGATCTCCCGAAGCATCCCCAACCCGGCGTGCGAGACCACGCCCGACCCGTCCGCACTGACCTTCAACCGCCGAAATGACGAGTTAGACTTCACCTGGGAAGTGCTCTTCGAACTGATATGACGTTGACCCTAGACAAGTCACATCATCCCAGCTCCGGAGCGCTTCCCAGGTCACTTCCGGGCCCAGATCTAACTTTCCACGTGAAAGGCCGAGGCTAACCCCGCTGATTCACGGAGCGTGAGGATTGCTGCTGTCGGGTGACGGCGGGATCCATTTCGTGGGTGGGCGTGCAGGAGTGCCGGCTGGCGCTGCCGGTGGGCGGGTCTC
>NZ_JAALDN010000523.1 GCF_014144855.1 Dietzia maris
TCTGTCGTGGGCGGGTGGGTGAGGTTAGGCCGGTTTTGGGATCGCGGCGATCGTGTTGAACACTGCGACGATGGCAGTCGCCCAGGGCCACGTTTCGGGAATCTTCACGCGCCGCCGTCGGCCGCTTCGGACCAGCCGGGCTGCGACGTGGAGGAAGCGGTAGCGCAGCGCTTTGGGCTCGCACAAGGCGAGGACTGCGGCGTCGCCGGTGCAAGCGAGCATCCGGGTCCAGGCCACCAGATCCGCGGCGAGCATCACCGCCACGAGCCAGGCCTGGTTTAAAGCGAACTCCCGCGAGGGCAGACGGCCCAGGCCGGTGTCTTTGGCGTGTCGGATCCGGTCCTCGACCCGGGCGTGAGCCCGGTGTCTGGCCTCGAGGAACTGCAGTTGCCCGGTGGTGGTGTTGGTGACGAATGCTTGGTAGCGCCACCCGTCGATCTCCTCGAACATCGACAACTGAGCACCCGGGTGGGGTCGTTCGCGGCGGACGATGACTCGCATTCCGTCTGGCCACTTGGCGAGCATCCTGGGGCTGAGAAATCCGGTCAGCTCCGCGATGTCGGCCCCGTCTCGGATGTCGCCGGAGGGATTCAATGCCGGCCCCCACGCAGCCTCTGGGCAGATCGCGATGGCCCGGCGTAGCGGGGCGGTGACCTGGAACCCGACCGAGTACTCCACCCGTCGACCACGGATGCCGTTCTGTTCGGTGACCCAATCCAGAAGGTCATGGGAGGCGCCTGCACCGTCGGATCGAATCAGCAGATCACGCCGATGACTCGCGGGGATCTGCGCGATCGCCTGGCCCAGGACGTCGATGTGGTCAGCCGCGGTGTTGGAGCCAGCATTGCCCGGGCGCAGGCTCGCGGCAAGGAACTCTTCTGTGTTGTCGCACCACACACCGATCGGGTGGTACCCGAACGTGCGCTTGTACGTCGGCGCAGCAAGCTCTTTCTCGCTGTGCGTGACCACGATAGTGGCGTCCACGTCGAGCACGACCGTCGATCCCAGGTCCCGTCCCGCGCACTTGGATACGGGGACTCCGCCGGGCAAGTGGGACCACACGTGCCGCCGCGTGCGGGCACGCGCGACCTGGATCTTCTTGCGCTTGCCGGCAGTGACCTCATCGAGCGTGCGCCACACCGTCGGGGCCGAGGCCACCGGGCCCAAAGCCTCGGATTGGTGGCGCAGGACGCCGATGTCGGAAATGGACTCGCCGCCATCGGCGAGCATCACCGCGACGTCGATCAACACCCGGCCGCGATCGTGGATCGGGATGAACCGGCGGCGAGCCATGGCCCTTGACAGCTCAGCCGTGAGTCCGACCCGATCCGCCAGAAGACGAGGCACGATGGACCCAGCGTGGGAGATCACCCCGACACCATCAGCAGTAACGGACAGACCGGCCGACCACGAAGTACGCTTCACCTACCGAGTGCTTTCTGCTGGAGAACATGGAACCTTAGACAAGTCCCAGTTTCGCCTGTTCAGGAAGCACTTCGGTCTATTTTCGCACAGCGATCCGCAGATCCCCGTGAATCCCGGGGTTAGCGAACGAGCGACTTGTTCCATTTGATGGACTGCCAGTGCTGAACACCGATCGGCAGCGATTAAATGTGCCGGATCAACTAAGTACGTTATCACCTACTCTCGGGTTCCATTGAGGGCCCATCTCCCTTAACGGGCTCTTCGCATCTGAGTGTGGGTGAGGGCGA
>NZ_JAALDN010000524.1 GCF_014144855.1 Dietzia maris
CCGCCAAGGCCGTGGCGGCGACGGGACGCCCCGAACCGCTGCTCCCCCTCGTCGGCCCGCCCGGCTCGAGCGCGCTACTGTCCCTTGACGGGTACGAGGAGGCCTACACCTCCGTCGCCGGGCCGACCTGGCGCAACGAGGTGGGCGCCTCCATCGGCACCGAGCTGGGCTCGTTCCGGCCCGGCCGGCACGCGGAAGACCTCGTCGTCGTCCCCGTGCTGGTCCAGATCGCCGACCTCGACCGCAGTGCCCCACCGCACGCCTCCGCCGCGGCCGCCTTCGCCGCGCGCGCCGAGATCCGGCACTACCCGGGCGACCACTTCGACCTCTTCGCCGGCCGGCCGTGCCACGACCGGGCCGTCGAGCACGCGCTGCACTTCCTCGAGAGGCACGTGGGCTGACCTGCGGCGACACGTGCGTCGGCGATGTCGGCGCACGGTTCCACGGGAGACTTCCCCAGGGTTGTTGACATGTCATAGAGGTCGGCCTATATTGGGTGACACAACAGTTAACTGCTCGGCCCCGCCGGCCGGGCAACCCCACCCGAAGGAGCCACCATGACCGCCAACCTCACCGACCTCACCGGCACCTGGACCCTCGACGACACCCACACCCGCCTGGGCTTCGTCACCCGCCACGCGATGATCACCAAGGTCCGCGGCTCGTTCAACGACTTCACGGGCACCGTCACCGTGCCCGCCGAGGGCATCGAGGGCGCCACCGCCCAGGTCACCATCAACGCCTCCTCGATCGACACCCGCAACGCCGATCGCGACGGCCACCTCAAGTCCAACGACTTCTTCGACATGGAGACGTACCCGGAGATCACGTTCACCTCCACGAAGATCGCCGCCAACGGCTCGGGCGGCGTGGACGTGACCGGCGACCTCACCATCAAGGGCACCACCAAGTCCGTGACCATCCCGTTCGAGTACGAGGGCACCGCCACCGACCCGTTCGGCAACCAGCGCGCCGGCTTCGAGGGCACCACGGTGATCAACCGCAGCGACTTCGACCTCACCTGGAACGCGGCGCTCGAGACCGGCGGCGTGCTGGTCTCCGAGAAGGTCACCCTGGAGATCGAGGTCTCGGCGATCAAGAGCGCCTGACCACTCGCCCGCCACGGCTGGCGGGTCCGCCACCGACCGGCCCCGCCCCACATAGTGCACGCTCGCCCCGGCAATTGCCGGGGCGAGCGTTCCGTTTCTGGGGCGGGGCCGGGCGCGCCGGGCAGGGCCGGGGCCGGAGACCCTAGGAGACGACGGCGAGGACCGCGGTGTGCGAACCGTCCGCGTCCTGCCAGGTCGCGCTGAGCGTGCCCGGCGAGCCGATGAGCGGGCGGTCGGCCTCCGCGTCGTTCTCCTCGGACACGACCCGAATGACGTGCAGAACCGCGTCGGAGCCCTGGGTGATCCCGTCGCCCCCACCGCGGATGTTGACCGGCGACGGCGTGATCGTGCCGTCCTCGACCTGCAGATGGTCGGCCGCGGCGTCGCGGTGGCTGATCACCCGGCGGACCTCGGCGACGTAGACCGGATCCGCCGAGGCGTCATAGACCCAGCGACGGCCGAGCACCGAGTGCTCCATCTCGCCGACCAGCGCGTCACCGGAGTCGTCGAGCTCGGACCCGCGGTAGGTCACGGGCACGTGGAAGGTGCGGGCACCGTCGGTGAGGAGAAACGACTCCATCCCGACCTCGCCGGCGGGATCGACGAACCGGTAGGCGGTCACCTGCTCGAGGCCCTCCGGGTCGCCGTCGAACCACTCCTGGTGGCGGACCCAGGCCCGGAGCAGGTCCAGCTTGCCCGGGTCGAGGACGGCGTCATAGATCTCGGCGGTTCCACTCATGCGCTAAGACTCCCCGAATTCGCCCGGTCCGGCAAACGCGAACCGGGGCTGGTGGGTGTATGAAGAAGAATTCGCGGGAGCGCTGTTCCCGCTGCGTAAGTGGGCAGACCACCCGACCGCGCCGGCCACGCTGTGATGCGGATCACAGCCAGCCAGCGGGGGTGGCCGTTACTGTTACCGCCGTATCGCCGGGGAGATCCCCCGGATCCCGATGGAAAGGTGTGACCCCCATGAAGAAGACCATCGCCGTGATCGGTTCCGCTGCCGCCCTGTCCTTCGCCGGTGCCGGCCTCGCCGCCGCCGAGGAGGCCGCCGACCCGACGCAGGACGCCGGCACCACCGAGACCGGGGGCGAGTTCGACGAGGTCGAGACCCCCGCCGAGGTCTCCGACATCGCCGCGCAGCTGTGCGGCACCATCTCCGCCTACGACTTCCTCGGCTCCGCCGAGGGCGTGGTGCCCGGCCTGAGCGGCGAGGCGTGCGAGGCCAACGCCACCGCCGCCGTCGCGGCCGCGTTCTCCGGTGACATCTCCGGCGCCATCGACATCCTCCGCGGCATC
>NZ_JAALDN010000525.1 GCF_014144855.1 Dietzia maris
TCCCGGGCGATGACGACGAGACCGCGGATGCCGGCTCGGCCGAGCTCCTCGGCTCGCTGGCCGGCGGTGACGCCGAGGGCGACGAGACCGCCGACGACACCGAGCTGCCCGCGTTCGGCTCCTGATAGCGACTCGCGCGGCGGCTGCGACCAGCCGCTGACCGCATCGCCATCCGACTCGGCCCCGGCCCCCCTCGAGGGAGCCGGGGCCGAGTCCTTTCTGCCCGCCCGGGCCGTCAGCTGTGGTGCTCCGGCGGCTGGGGCTCCGGCGGCTGGTGCTCCGGCGGATGGGCCCCCGCCGCCACGAGGTCTCCCAGCGTCTCGGGGTCGATGTGCCCCGGCTGCGTCTCGGTCATGAACTTCACGATGATCCGCTCGACGGCCGCCGGGTCCTCGACGTGCGGGTAGTGGCCGGTCCGCTCGACGATCGCCAGGCGACTACCGGGGATCGCCTCGTGGGTGGCGTGCCCGTGGGACATGGGGATGATCGGGTCGCGGTCGCCCCAGATCAACTGGAACGGCAACTGCCCGGCCAGGTGCAGCCGGTTGGCCGCCGACACCGCCTGACCGCGGTTGTCCACGACCGCGCGCAGCGTCTTGAAGAACGTCCTGCGGTGGCCCGGCCTGCTCAGCGAGTCGTAGGCCGCCCAGGACTCCGTGATCGCGTCGGCGCGGATGCCCAGGCCGGAGAAGAAACGCCCCACCGAGTTCCCGGCGTTGACGAAGACCGGGGCCGCGCCGACCGTCAGCAGGAGTTCGGCGCCGGGGACGGCGAGCATCCGGAGGATCCAGTTGACCTCCCTGCCCAGGCCACCGCTGCCGATCAGCACGATCCGCTCGCAGAACTCGGGGTACTGGTAGACGAACTGCATGGCGACCCCGCCGCCGAGCGACTGCCCGATGACCGTGCACCGCCTGATGCCCTTGACCACCAACAGGTCGCGCAGGGCCGAGGCCATCGCGCCGAGCGAGTAGTCGTCGAAGTCGAGTGAGCTCTCGCCGTGACCGGGCAGGTCCGGGGCGATGACGTGGAAGTGGGCGTCCAGGCGTGGGATGAGTTCGCGCCAGGTGGTCGAGCTACCGGCCATGCCGTGGATGAGCAGGATCGTCGGCTTGCCCTCGCCGGCACCCGCCTCGTGGTAGGCCAGTTCTCGTCCGTGGAGTGTCGCGGTCTGCATGGTGATTCCCCCTCGGGGACGGCGTCCCGCGCCGTATCTCGTCGCAGGGAGCACCTACCGTCATTGTGCGCCCCGCAGCGCCGTTCATGCAGTTCCCCGCGTCACATCCGGGCCGAAAATCTCCGGATCAGCCGCCGGTGACGATGCCTGAACAGCGCACCGACCACCATCCGCACCACCGGTCCCGGCAGCACCGTCCGGGGTTCGGCCCGCAGGGTGTCGGTCACCCGGGTCGAGCCGTCGGGCAGGGCGTCTAGCTCCCGGCGGTGCTCCCACACGCGGCACGACCCCAGGCTCGAGCGTTCCTGGAAGTAGCGCGGCGCCTCCACCCCGGTGAGCACCAGGTCGTCGAACTCGACCGGGACGATCCCCGCCAGCAGGATCCACGCCCGCCCCGCCGGGCGACCGAGCGGGAGGTCGGCGATCGACGCCCCCCGCAGCGACCTGGGGAACCGCATCGTCAGCAACGGGCCGAACTCGTCCGCGACGCCCTCGGCCGTGACGACCCGCGCCCACACCTGGTCCCGGGGCGCGGGCACGACGCTCGAGCGCACGACCACCACGCCGGGGGTCCGAACAGCGGCCCGC
>NZ_JAALDN010000052.1 GCF_014144855.1 Dietzia maris
CGCCGCGCCGCCCGGGTCCGCGTCTGAGTCGGGCCGCCCGCCGCCCGGGCTCATCGCGCGGGCACCGTCTCCGGCTGGATCACCGGGTTCGACCCCTCCGGATCCCCGGCCATCGCCGTGAGGAAGTCGGCGGCGTACTGCAGCATCTCGTCGTCGCGCGCCTTCTCCCCACCCGCACCGGCGCGGGCGCCGGCCGCCTTGGGCAGCGGGAGCAGCACGGTCTTCTGCGTGGCCCGGTACTGCGCGGCCGGGTACATGCGCTTGAGCCGCATCTGCTGCGAGTCCAGCAGGTCGAGCGGGCCGACGCGCAGGCGCGAGCCGGCCAGGACGATCTCGCGGACCCGGTACTTCTGCGCGACCAACCGCAGCCGCGAGACGGACACCACGCGGCGGGCCTCGGCGGGTAGCGGCCCGTAGCGGTCGAGCAACTCCTCGACCACGGCGTCGATGTCGGCGGCCTCCCGCGCCTGCGACAGCTTGCGGTACGCCTCGAGCCGGAGCCGGTCGCCGTCGACGTACTCCACGGGGATGTACGCGTCGACGGGCAGCTCGATGCGGATCTCGCCGACCTCCTCCTCGACCTCCACCTTCTCCCCGTCGGCGATCGCGCGGTACGCCTCCACCGCCTCGCCCACGAGACGGATGTAGAGGTCGAACCCGACGCCCGCGATGTGCCCCGACTGCTCGGCACCCAGAACGTTGCCGGCGCCGCGCAGCTCGAGGTCCTTCATCGCCACGGCCATGCCGGCGCCGAGGTCGTTGTTCTGCGCGATCGTCGCGAGCCGGTCGTACGCGGTCTCGGTGAGTGGCTTCTCCGGGTCGTACAGGAAGTAGGCGTACCCACGCTCACGTGACCGGCCCACGCGGCCTCGCAGCTGGTGCATCTGCGACAGGCCAAGCTGGTCGGAGCGGTCCACGATGAGCGTGTTGGCGTTGGAGATGTCCAGGCCCGTCTCGACGATGGTCGTACACACCAGCACGTCATAGTCGCGGTTCCAGAAGCCGCCGACCGTCTGCTCGAGCTGCTCCTCCCCCATCTGCCCGTGCGCCACCACGACGCGCGCCTCGGGCACCAGGTCGCGGATCTTCGCGGCGGTGGAGTCGATGGTCCGCACGCGGTTGTGGACGTAGAAGATCTGCCCCTCGCGCAGCAGCTCGCGCCGGATGGCGGCGGCGACGTGCTTGTCCGAGTGCGCGCCCACGTACGTCAGGACCGGCAGGCGCTCCTCGGGCGGGGTGAGGATCTGGCTCATCTCGCGGATGCCGGCCAGCGACATCTCCAGGGTGCGCGGGATCGGGGTGGCGGACATGGTGAGCACGTCCACGTGGGTGCGCAGGGACGTGATGTGCTCTTTGTGCTCCACGCCGAAGCGCTGCTCCTCGTCCACGATCACCAGGCCGAGGTTCTTCCACCTCACGCCCGTGGCGAGCAGCCGGTGTGTCCCGATCACCACGTCCACTGTCCCGTCCGCCAACCCGGCGAGGATCTTCTTGGCCTCGGCGTCGGAGGTGAAGCGGCTCAGTCCACGGATCGTCACGGGGAAGCCGGTCATGCGCTCGGCGAACGTGGCCAGGTGCTGCTGCGCGAGCAGCGTGGTCGGCACCAGCACCGCGACCTGGGTGCCGTCCTGCACGGCCTTGAACGCGGCGCGCACGGCGACCTCGGTCTTGCCGTAGCCGACGTCGCCCACCACCACGCGGTCCATGGGGGCGGTTTTCTCCATGTCGTGCTTGACGTCCTCGATCGCCGTGAGCTGGTCGACGGTCTCGGTGAAGGGGAACGCGTCCTCCATCTCGCGCTGCCACGGGGTGTCGGGGCCGAAGGCGCGCCCGGGCGCGGACTGCCGCTTGGCGTACAGCTGCACCAGCTCGGTCGCGATCTCGCGGACCGCCTTGCGGGCCTTGCGCTTGGTGTTCTGCCAGTCGGCGCCGCCCATCTTGGATAGCGTCGGGGCCTCGCCGCCGACGTAGCGGCTGAGCTGCCCGAGCGACTCCATCGGCACGTAGAGCCGGTCGCCGGCCGCGCCGCGCTTGCCGGGCGCGTACTCGATGACCAGGTACTCGCGCCGTGAGGAGCCGTCGCCGCCGCGCACCTGCCGCTCGACCATCTCCACGAACTTGCCGATGCCGTGCTGGTCGTGCACCACCCAGTCGCCGGCCTTCAGTGCCAGCGGGTCGA
>NZ_JAALDN010000526.1 GCF_014144855.1 Dietzia maris
CCGCGGGCGCCGCACGCACACGCCCGGTCACGAGCCCGGCGGGTCCACACGGACCCGTCGGGCTCGTCGGCGTCTGTGGCGCGCGTGGCGGCGGCCCTCCGGGGCGGATCCTCAGCCGCGCTTCAGTCGGGTGGGCGAGAATCCCGTCATGAAGATTCTCGTTGTCGACGACGACCAGGCCGTGCGCGAATCGCTCCGGCGCTCCCTGACTTTCAACGGCTACGACGTGGAGCTCGCCGGCGATGGCATCGAGGCGATCGAGAGGGTCGGCACCAACCGGCCCGACGCGGTCATCCTCGACGTGATGATGCCCCGTCGGGACGGGCTCGAGGTGTGCCGGATCCTGCGCAGCAGGGGGGACGACCTGCCGGTGCTCATGCTCACCGCGAGGGACGCCGTCTCCGAGCGGGTCGCGGGTCTGGACGCGGGGGCCGACGACTACCTGCCCAAACCCTTCGCGTTGGAGGAACTCCTCGCCCGCCTGCGGGCTCTGCTGCGTCGTCGCGGCACGGACGCCGAGGAGGTCGACGAGGTGCTGGAGTTCGAGGACCTGCGGATGGATATCGCGACCCGCGAGGTCACCCGCGGCGAGCGCCGGATCCAGCTGACCCGCACCGAGTTCTCCCTGCTCGAGCTCCTCATGCACCACCCACGCCGGGTCCTCACCCGGAGCCACATCCTCGAGGATGTGTGGGGCTACGACTTCCCGACCTCGGGTAACGCTCTCGAGGTCTACATCGGCTACCTACGGCGTAAGACGGAAGGGGAGGGTGAGAGCCGGTTGATCCACACCGTGCGCGGTGTGGGTTACGTGCTGCGCGAGACGCCGTAGTGCCCGCCCGCACGATGCGGACGGGGTCCGCACCGATCTCCCTGCACCAGCGGGTGACGCTGCTGGCGGCGAGCTCGGTGGGTGTCGCGGTGGCCCTCATGGCCGTCGCGGCGTACTTCGTCGTGTCGGGGTCGATGTACAGCGATGTCAACAACCGCCTGCAGCAGCAGGCCGACCAGCTGGTCAACAGCCAACTCGCCTCCGAGTTCGCCCTGCAGTCGCGCAGCACGCTGATCGCACTGCGGGCGTTCAACCCGAACCTGGACGCGCAGATCGTCGCTCCCTCCGGGGTGCGCACCGCGACCGGGGAGCCCTTCCAGATCGGTGGCCCGGAGATCGCGGTCGTGCGCGGCGAGGCCGAGTCGAGCCTGCGTACCTCCGGGGGCAAGCAGATCTACGCGGTCGGGGTCCGAGACGGCTCGACCCTCATCCTGGCCCAGGACCTTAGCCCCACCCGTGCTGCGTTGAACCGTCTGGCGATCGTGCTCACGCTCGTCGGGGCAGCGGGCATCGCCCTGGCCGCGGTGGCCGGGACGGCCGTCGGCCGCACCGGGTTGGCGCCGGTGGCCCGGCTGACCAGGGCCGTGGAACGCATCGCCCGCACCGATGATCTGCGGCCGATCCCCGTGGCCGGTGACGACGAAATCGCCCGCCTGACGAGCAGTTTCAACCAGATGCTCGTCGCGCTGGGGGAGAGCCGGGAGAGACAGGCGCGGCTCGTCGCGGACGCCGGGCACGAACTCAAGACGCCACTGACGAGTCTGCGGACGAACGTCGAGTTGCTCATCGCGGCCAGTCGCCCCGGCGCGCGGACGATCCCCGACGCCGACCGGAACGAACTCGAGGCAGACGTCGTGGGGCAGATCTCGGAACTCAGTCAGCTCGTCGGGGATCTGGTCGAGCTCGCCCGGGAGGACTCCGGGGAGGTCGAGCTGGAGCCGGTGGCCGTCTCCGACGCGGTCGAACGGGCCCTCGAGCGGGTCCGGCGTCGCCGGCACGACGTGGACTTCGACGTCGAGTTGATGCCCTGGTACTCCTTCGGCGACTCGGCCGGGATCGAGCGTGCGGTGCTGAACGTGTGCGACAACGCGGCCAAGTGGAGTCCCACCGGCGGGACGGTGACGGTGCGGATGCGGCCCGTCTCCGACGCGGTCATGGAACTGACGGTCGCCGACCAGGGGCCCGGCATCCCCGAACAGGACCGCGAGCTGGTCTTCGAACGCTTCCATCGCTCGCACGAGGCGCGCGCGATGCCGGGGTCGGGTCTGGGGCTGGCCATCGTCCGACAGGTCACGACCCGACACGGCGGAACCGTCGAGATCAGCGACGCCGAGGGCGGCGGCGCACTGGTGCGGGTGACCATCCCCGGAAGCGAGCAGCCGCCCGGGTGAGTCCCGGGGTGGCGCGCACCGTCTCAGCGGGCACACAGCGCCATCGGGAACCATGGGACTCATGGAGAACGAGAACGAGAACGGCCGGGGCAGGGGCGAACCCGGGTCCCCGGACGAGTGGGCCGGCAGATCGGGTGCCGGTCTCGAAGGACCCGCACACGGACCCTCCGGCCAGAACCCCTACGCCGCCGAGAATCCCTACGGCATGGCCCAGGGGTGGGGTGGAACCGATCGGCCCACCACGGCCTTCCCCGCACAGCACCCCGCACAGCACCCCGCACAGGCGCAGGGGCAGGGGCAGCACCCCGCACAGGGGCAGGGGCAGGGGCAGGCCGGACCGTGGCGACCCGCGGACGCCATGCCCCCCTCGGGCCCGCCGCCCCACCCCGGGGC
>NZ_JAALDN010000527.1 GCF_014144855.1 Dietzia maris
TCATCTATCCGCTTCGGCCGGCCAGAGCGCGACTCGTCGAACAGGCCCGCGATCCCATCCGCCTCATACCTGCCTCGCCACTTCCACACCGTCGTCGGCGTCGTTCGCTCCCGGTCAGCGATCCGAGAGTTCGCCTGACCTTCCGCCGCGAGCAGGATAATCCGCGCCCGCATCGCCAACCCCGATTGGATCGACGTTGACCGCGTCCACGACTCCAACTCCTCGCGGTCACCATCACGAAGAATCAAAGCCGGAGCCGGGTTATTGGGCATGACCCATTCTCCCAAACACCCAAGCATTTAGGAACTAACGACACGCGACACTAGTGGGTAGATAAGAACCATAGATTCCGGGACTGGGTTCCGCTACAGACCAGGCTTCCGCCCACCTCGGCGTATCCAAATCCTGCAGGCTTGAGTTCACTTGTAGCAATAACGATCGTTAGCGGACGCGCCCGATCCGTCGAATAGGGGATGCCGCGCCGAAGGACGAGGTTTTAGGACGGGGGCCTGACTACTCTGCAGCCGCCGTCGTGAGGTGGGGTCACCGCGTCCCAAACTGACTTGCGGATCCGAGATGAAGGTCGCTTCGTCGATGTAGGTGCGGGACCGTTCTTTTGGATGACGTCCTGGCCGTGTGTCAGTTGAAGCCTCCGGACGGTGTCGCGACCTGTTCTCTCCGCCAAATGACTATGGTCAGTTCGGCGTAGAGGACGGTGTGGTCGTCCTGATCGATTAGCCGCATCTCCATCTTCACTCGTCCGCGTGTTCCGTCGAGAGTGATCTCGGCAATCCGGACGGTTCCAGTGAGAACGTTCCCGGGTCGGACGGGCGCCGGGAACCGGACCCGGTCGAATCCGAGCCCGGCGATCACTGCCCATTGGTTGAGCACTGTTTGTGTGAGCAGCCGTTGAGCGATGGCGATGGTGTGTACCCCGCTGGCGATGAGTCCGCGGAAGTGTCCCTTGGTTGGCGGCTTCCTCATCGATGAAACGATTGTGCGTCCCAGTGGGTGGCGAAATCGACCAGTTCGGCCTTGGAGACGGTGTGATCTCCCAGTTTGTGGATCTGGCCCGGGGTGAAGTCTTCGGCGTAGACGGACGGGCTCGGGGGCGTGGCGTTCACAGCGACCTGGCTACGAGCAGCTTCATGATCTCGTTGGTGCCGCCGTAGATCCGCTGCACGCGGGAGGCGGTGTACATCTGGGCGATGGGGTATTCCATCATGTAGCCGTAGCCACCGAACAGCTGTAGGCACTTGTCCACCACGCGGCACTGCATGTCGGTGGCCCACATCTTGATCATCGAGGCGCCGGCGGCGTCGAGGGTGCCGTCGATCTGGCGGCGGATGCCGTCGTCGATCATCGCCTTGCCGGCGTAGACGTCGGCCTTGCACTCGGCTAGTACGAACTGGGTGTTCTGGAAGTCCAGGAGTTTCTTGCCGAACGCATCGCGCTCTTTGACGTACCGGATGGTCTCGATCACTGCGGCCTCCGCCACTGCTACGCCGGCGACTCCGATGATGAGTCGCTCCCGCGGTAGCTGGGTCATGAGTTCGGCGAAGCCGGAGCCCTCCTCGCCGAGGATGTTCTCCACCGGTACCCGCATGTCGTCAAAGAAGAGTTCGCGGGTGTCCCATCCGTGCATGCCGATCTTCTCGAGGACGGCGCCGCGGGAGAAGCCCGCGACGTTATTGTCGACCTCGGCGACTAGTAGGGAGATGCCCTTGCCGCCGGCCGCTGGATCGGTCTTGGCCACGATGACAACCAAGTCGCAGTGGGTGCCGTTGGAGATGAAGGTCTTGGCGCCGTTGACCAGGTAGTGGTCGCCGTCGCGGATCGCTGTGGTCTTGACGTTCTGCAGGTCTGAGCCGGTACCGGGTTCGGTCATGGCGACGGCCACCACTTTCTCGCCGGAGGCGAGCCCGGGTAGCCAGCGGCGCTTTTGCTCCTCGGTCCCGTAGGCGTTGATGTAGTGGCTGACGATCGTGGAGTGCACGGTGAAGCCGAACGCGCTGTCGTGCGCGTACGCCAGTTCTTGGGCCACTACAGCCTCGTGGCCGAAGTCGCCTCCCCCGCCGCCGTCCTCGTCGGCGATGTCGGTGAGCAGTAGGCCTGCCGCCCCGGCTCTGTTCCAGAGTTCGCGGTCGACGTGGCCCTGCCGGGCCCAGTCCGCCTGGCGGGGGGTGACTTCTTGGGCGAAGAACGCGCGGGCGTGGTCCCGTAGCAACTCGTGGGACTCGGTTTGCCAGGTGGGGCGGTGGTCGGGGAACAGGGTGGTGGTCATGATCTTGTCCTTGTCGGGCCAGGTTAGCGGCCGGTGAAGTTCGGTGAACGCTTGGCCAGGAAGGCGGCCTGGCCCTCGTGGCTGTCGTCTGAGGCGAGCGCGTAGACGAAGTTGCGCTTTTCGTGCTCAAGCCCTGCGGTTATCGACCCGGTCTGCGCGGCCAGGGCGGCGTCTTTGGCCAGGGCCACGGCCAGCGGTGAGTTGGCCGAGATCCGCTGCGCCAGGGCGATCGCCTGTTCGACGACCTCGTCGTCGTCGACCACCTTTCCCACCAGGCCGAGGTTGGCGGCTTCGGTCCCGGTGGCAAGGTCACCGCTGAGTAGCAGTGCCATGGAGCGAGGTTTGCCTAGCGCCCGGATGAGTCGTTGGGTGCCGCCGCCGCCGGGGATGACGCCGAGCTTGACCTCGGGCAATCCCAGGCGGGCACCCTGGCCGGCGATGCTGGTGTCGCAGGCCAGGACGAGTTCGAGCCCGCCCCCCAGGGCCAGGCCCTCGACGGCTGCGATCACCGGTTTGGGGAAGTTTTCCAGGTCGGCCCATAGGGTCCCCCCGGAGGCCCGCCGGTGCCCGATCAACGGATCGGCGCGCAGGGCGTCGAACGCGGTGATGTCTGCTCCGGCGCAGAACACGCCGCCCGCGCCGGCCAGGACTATGGCGCGCACGGAGTCCTCGGTCCGCAGCTCGGCGAGGTGCTTGTTCAAGGCGTCGAACACCGCGGCGTTCAGTGCATTCCGGGCCTCGGGTCGGTTGATGCGCAGGATCGCGACGGCGCCGCGTCGTTCGCTGAGGACCACGTCATCGTGTCCGTTCTGGCCGCTCATTCCTCGGCTCCCCGGTAGAGATCGGCGTGGTCGGTGCGCAGCGTCTTCTTGTCCAGCTTGCCGACGCTGGTGCGCGGCAGCGCGTCGGCGAAGATGACGATGTCGGGCAGTTGCCACTTGGCGAACTTGTCTTCCAACACGGCGTGGATGTCGTCGACGCCGAGATCGGCGCCGTCTTCCTGGACGACGATCGCAACCGGGCGCTCTTGCCACTTGGGGTGCTCGATCCCCACCACTGCGGCTTCGCGGACCTGTGGGTGGGCGACGATCGCATTTTCCATGTCGATCGAGGAGATCCATTCGCCGCCGCTCTTGACCACGTCCTTGATGCGGTCGGTCAGCTTGAGGTAACCGTCGGAGCGGATCGTGCCGGCATCGCCGCTGCGCCACCAACCGTCGGCGAACGCGTCGCCCTTGTCCTCCATCTTGTGGTACCGCTCGATGATCCACGGGCCACGCATGAGCACCTCGCCCTGGGAGACACCGTCGTGGGGTAGTTCGGTTCCGTCCGGTCCGACGACCTTAATGTCGATCCCGTTGACCAGCAGACCCTGGGCCCGCTTGAGATCCCACTTCTCGTCCTCGCTGAGCACGTCCCGCAGCGTGTGCTTCAGGCCTGCGTTGACGGTGACCAGCGGAGTGGTCTCCGTGGCGCCGTAGGCGTGGATGATGTCAGCACCGGTGAGGTCATGGAAGCCGCGCATGAGCGTCAGCGACGGTTCGGTCGCCCCGGACAGCAGACGGGCGCGGCTGAAGTCCGGGCGTGTCTTGAGTGTCCGGATGTAGTCGAGCATCGGCTCGAAGATGGCGGGGGCACCGTTGGCCACGGTGACGGACTCGGAGATCATCGCGTCAACCAGCGCAGAGGTGTCCTCGGCCGTATACCGCCCGGGCAGCACCACCTTCGCGGCCGAGTAGATGGCCGACTGCGGCAGTCCCCAGCCCTGGCCGTGGAACATCGGGGTGATGATCATGACGGTGTCGTCGTCACCCATCTTCAACTGCGCTGCCTCGGAGAGGGTGTGGAGGTAGATCCCGCGATGGGAGTAGTACACGCCCTTGGGGCGGCCGGTGGTGCCGGTGGTGTAGCACGCGCTGTACGCCGAGGTCTCGTCGATCATTGGCCAGTCGAAGCCCGGTTCCGCGGCCGTCAGCGCGTCTTCCCAGTGGACGACCCCGGGCAGGGTGGTGGAGATCTCCGAGAGTGGTTTGTCCGTCATGACCACCCACGTCTTCACCCCGACACCCTGCTCGACCAGCGCCTCAGCCACGGGCAGTAGGGACTCGTCGACCAGCACGATCGAGGCTTCGGCGTGGTCGGTGACATATGCCAGGTCCACCGGGGCGAGGCGCAGGTTCATCTGCAGCATCACCGATGCGATACCGGGAATCGCCCAGTACAGCTCCATATGGCGTTTAGAGTTCCAATCCAGGATTCCCACCACCGTTCCGGGCCCGGCACCCAGCCCGGTCAGCGCGTGGGCTGACTTCCCGACCCGCTCGAACATGTCGGCGTAGGTGTAGCGGTCCCAGCCCCCGTCGACGGTGCGAAATACGATCTCCTGCTCGGGGTAGGTCCGGGTGGAGTGCCGCAGCAGGGTCGTGGTGTTGAGCTGATAACTGTCACCGTGTGTCGACGGCAGACCGGTGACGATGGGGCGGGACGTCATGGTGGTGCTCCTCAGTGGGGCTGGGACGGTGGCTGGGACGGACGGGACTCGTCAGAGGCGTTCGATGATGGTGGTGTTAGCGGTGCCGTGGGCTTCGCAGATGGTCTGTAGTCCGTATCGGCTGCCGGTGCGTTCGAGCTCGGTCAGCAGGTCGGTCATCATGCGGGCGCCGGTGGATCCGAGGGGGTGGCCCACGGCCACCGAGCCGCCGTTGACGTTGAGTTTGTCGTCGGGGACGCCGAACTCTCTTTGGAACATCAGCGGCACGCCGGCGAACGCTTCGTTGACCTCGAACAGGTCGATGTCGTCCACCGTGAGCCCCGACCGGTGAAGGGCCTTGCGGGTGGACTCGAGGATTGCGGTGAACTGGATGATCGGATCGGCCGCCGCGACCGCGTGGACCACGAAGCGGGCGCGGGGGGTGAGCCCGTTGGCCTCGGCGAACTCGCGGTCGGCGATGAGCAGTGCGGCGGCGCCGTCGCTGAGCTGGGAGGAGTTGGCTGCGGTGGTCTTGCCGTCCTCGGCGAACACTGTCCGCAGGGACGCCATCTTCTCCGGGTCGAGCTCGGCCCGGATCCCCTCATCCGCGGTAACGGGCTCGCTGGAGTCATCGAGCGGGTCGCGGCGCAGCGGAACCAGCTGGGTCTCGAAGCGGCCGTCGCGGGTGGCGGCCAGCGCCCGCTCGTGGCTCCGGCGGCTGAACGCGTCGAGTTCCTCTCGGCTGAGGTCGAAGCGGGTGTTCATCAGCTCACTGGACGGGCCTTGCACCAGCAGTCCGCCGTCGTAGCGGGCCAGTTCCCGGGGGGAGTACTGCGGGCCGAGCGGGGCTCCGGGCTGTAGGGACGACGGCAGTGCCACCTGCGACATCGACTCCACGCCGCATGCGATGGCGAGGTCGTAGGACCCCGCCTCCACACCGTGGGCGGCAAATGCCACAGCTTGTTGCCCCGAGCCGCACTGTCGGTCCACGGTCACTGCCGGCACCGAATCGGGCAGGCCGGAGGAGAGCACTGCATGGCGGGCGATGTTGGAGCTCTGCTGGTCGTGCGTCATCACACATCCGGCGATCACGTCGTCGATCTTCTCCGGCGCCACATCACTGCGGCGAACCAGTTCCTTGAGGGTGGCCCCCAGCAGATCGGCGGGATGCCAGGCGGCCAGCGCCCCGCCGCGCTTGCCGACCGGTGTCCGGACGGCATCGATGATCACGGCCTCGCGGGTGGCGCGGAAGCTACGGGGCTGGGGGGAGTCGGTCATGACTGGGTCCTTCCTCGGGGTGGTCGGGTGGTGGTCGCCGTGAGCGCGTGGGTGGTCTGCGCTGTGGCCGGCCGGGCATGGCGAACGGCGCTGAGCGGGATGTCGTGGCGCGCGGCCAGATCCTCCCAGTGGGCCGTGGGGTGCGCGCTGAAGGCGCGGGCGTAGGCGGCGTATGTGCCGTCACAATCGAGTACCTCTCTGATGTGGACCTCGAAGTGCGGCTCGAGTGCCCCCAGAGCGATATGGCCGTCGGCGGTGGCATAGATGTTGTAGGAGGGCAGAGCCCCGCCCAGTGGTGCTCCATCGCCGAACAGTCCGTGTCGGAGGGCGGCCGCGGAGTCGTACGCGGCCGCGTCGAGAGTGATGCGTTGATGTCCACCGGAGTCGTGCTGTCCCCGCGCCAGCAGCAGGGCCAGGGCGGCCGAGATGGCCCGCTCCCCACCGATGGTGTCGGCGACCGGGACCAGCGGCAGGTGTGGCGGTCGGATGGTGCCGTATCTTGCCTGATATGTCAGGTCGTGGCCCGCGACTTCCTCGTCGGCGCCGTCGTAGCCCACGATCTCCACATGACACAACCGCGGGAAGCGGTCGCCGAGGTTGCCGAGGCCGAGACGGCGAAGCGCTGACGGGCGCATGGCGGTCACCAACACGTCCGCCGTATCGAGCAGCCTGGTCAGCTCCTCCGGGCCGCTACCACTCTTGAGGTCGACCCGACGGACCTCCACCCCCTGTGTCAGTTCTGCGTACCAGGAGGGCGCGGCCACGGCCAAGGCGTCACCCGCCGGCGGCTCCACTTTGATCACCGCGGCGCCGAGGTCACTAAGGCCTGCTACGGCTAGCGGACCGGGCAGGTTGGTAGCCAATGAGACGACCTGTATGCCGGCTAGGGGTCGGAGCGATCGAAGACTCATTTCGGTGACTATACAAGCGGTCAGTAAACTTAGTCATCGTATAGCGCTAACGGTTGGCGCGTCCCCGTAGACTCGTTTATCAACGGAAGGGAGGCCGCGTGGACCGCCCCGCCCAGCATTTCGACGACCAAGACCTCACCGCCAAAGCGCGAATCCGCAACGCCGCTCTCGAGCTTTACGCGGCCAACGGCGAGGACCGCACACCGATGCGGGCAGTCGCGGCCGCCGCCGGGGTGACCGTCGGGCTGGTGGTTCATCACTACGGGTCCAAAGACGGCCTCCGCGAGGCTGTGGAGCAGCTCGTCGTGGAACGTTTCGCGTCGGCCCTTGCTTCTGCCCCGACCGATGGGGCCGGCGAACAAATCGCTCGCGTCCGGAACGAGTCCGTCGCGGAAATGCTGGTCAGAAACCCGGAGGTGGTCAACTACCTCCGACAGGCGCTACTTGAACCCGGTGGCCGGCGGGGGCAACTGCTGGAGCGACTTACCGAACTCACCCACCGGGAGGTCGTTGCGATGCGCGAGACTGGCGCGGCCTCGCGAGGTCGCGCCGATTCCGTCCAGGTGGTCGACGTGATGATCAACCAGATGGGCCGGCTGTTCCTGCAGCCGCTGGTCGATGCCGTCTGGACTCACCTCGGGACCTTCACTCACACCGAGGGGCACAGCAAGCCCGAACTCGGCGTGAGCGTGTCCGAGGGTGAAGCTGTCGATCGTTTCCCCGGGCCCGCCACCTGAGCCGCGTTTCCGGCTTCACTGAACATTTGTACAAGCACCGCGCTGGCGGTTACAGTTTCGGCTGTGTCCGGGGTCACATGTCCGATCCCGGAGTCTTCAACACCTCAGGAGTCACCATGGCCACTCTCGGAGGCGCCCTCGCGCTCAATGCCCGTCGGCACCCGGACAAAACTGCACTGATCTTCGGCGAGAGCATCTACTCGTATGAGCAGCTTGCGGCCCGGACCGATCAGTACGCGCATGCGTTGGCGTCGCTCGGAGTCGGTAAGGGCGACAGGGTGGCGCTGCTGAGCCCGAACTCCGATGCGTACGTCCTGGGCTTGTACGGAGCGTTCCGACTGGGGGCCATCGCTGTGCCTCTCAACCCTCGCGTGCCGGCCCGCGAACTTCGCTACCTGCTCGAGGACTCCGGTGCGACGGTGCTGCTGTATTCCGAGGAGCTCGCGGTGGTGGTGGCCGGTCTCGACGAGCTCGATCCGCTGCCGTCCGCGCCGCAAAGCCTGGTGCTGGACGAGGCCGCAGCGCAGGGCATCGCGCGGCTCGCAGACACCATGCCGACCACCGCGCCGGAGGCGGAGGTCATCGAGGACGACGACTGCATCATCCTCTACACCTCAGGCACGACCGGGCGCCCCAAGGGAGCGTTGTTCGACCACCACCGCATGCTGTGGGTGGGGAACTCGGTTTCCGCACTCGGCATGAATAGCTTCGACCGGAATCTGCACGTCGCGCCGATGTACCACTGCGCGGAGTTGGTCCTGTTCGTGATGTCAGGGTTCAGCCTGGGCACCACTCACGTGGTGCTGCCAGCGTTCGAGCCCAAGGCGGTCCTGGATGCGCTGGAGAAGCACCGCATCACCGTGTTCCTGGGCGTGCCCACCATGTACCAGATGCTGCTGCAGTACCCCGAACTCGGCACGCGCGATCTGTCCGCATGGCGGCTGGGCTTCTTTGGCGCCGCACCAATGCCGCCGAACGCGGCGACCAGCTTGCTCGCCACCTTGCCGCACGTGCAGTTCTTCCAGCTGTGCGGCCAGACCGAGGGCGGCCCGACCGGAATCTTCCTCACCCCGGACGAAGTACGCGCCCGCCCGGATGCCACCGGACGGATGTCCATCACCAATGCCGAGACGCGGATCGTCGATGACGAGGGCAACGACACCGCGGTCGGCGAGCCCGGGGAGATCATTTACCGAGGCGAGACCATCATGAAGGGCTACTGGAACAAACCCGAGGCCACCATGGATGCGCTCCGCAACGGCTGGCTGCACAGCGGCGACGTGGCGGTCCGGGACGCTGACGGGTATATCACAATCGTTGATCGGATGAAAGACATGATCATCACGGGCGGGCGCAACGTCTACTCGGTGGAGGTCGAACAGGCCCTCGCCAGCCACCCGGACGTGGCCGATGTGGCGGTCGTCGGGCGGCCGGACGAGATGTTCGGGGAGAGCATCATCGCCGTCGTCACCCCGGTTGAGGGCCGCGACGTCGCCTTGGAGTCACTCCGCGAGTACGGATCCCAGTACATTGCGGGTTATAAGCTTCCGCGCGAGCTCATCACCCGGCCCATTCCGCGTAACCCCTCGGGGAAGATTCTCAAGCACGTGCTGCGCGATGCAATCACGGAAGGCGCAGTCGCCACCAACTAGCAATCGGATAGCTCGTTAGGTTCCTCTGCTGATCCACCTGCCATTTGGCCCGCTCGGGGAGGGGTCGAGTTCGCGGGATACTCGGCATCGTCTACTTGTCATAACGTCTGGATGTCGGCGTGGCCTGCTTAGTTGCTGGTGTTACACGTAGTGCGAGCAGCATTGGCGATGTCGCGAATCGCGCCGGTGGCATTGTCAATGTTCAGTGGCGGTTCCCATCGCTGTAGCGGCGGGTCCGGCCGCTGCGGAATCGGGAGCTGGCAGCAGGACCGATGCAGGCAGGTGTGCATTCAGTCCGTGAGCCGGGTCTGGCTAAGCCTGGATCCACCGATGAGATGAACTTC
>NZ_JAALDN010000528.1 GCF_014144855.1 Dietzia maris
CGGACCGCGGACGGGACCGCGAGGAGCACCAGGAACGTCAGCGCTCGGCGCGGCTCGGCGCGGTCCGGTCCGACGGCACCAGCACCCTGACGATGACCTTGACGCCCCGCGGCCGCGCCCTGGTCGAGAGGGCACTGTGCGACTTCGGCGGGCCCGGCGGCGCCGTGGAGTGTGAACCCGGGTCCGACGAGCGTGCCCCCGAACAGCGCGCCCACGACGCCCTGGTGCACCAGTGGGCCCTCGGCTCGACCGTCGACCCCGCCCGCCCCAAGGGCATCGCGACCATCGTCGTGCGGGTGACACCGGAGCAGCTCGAGGACCCCACGACGCTCGTGCAGACCGACGCCGGCACCCAGCTCAGCGTGCGGCAGGCGGTCTCCATGGCCGGAACGATGCCGTGGTTCGTCTCCCTGCTGCGCGACGGCCGGGAGGAGCTGCACCGGATCGACGTGGACGCACACCCCGACCGGCGCCTGGCGTCGGCGATCCAGCGGTTGGTCCTCTACGCCGCCCACGGAGGGTGCACCTTCCCCGGGTGCACCGCCCCGGCCAGGCGAAGTCAGTTCCACCATGTGAGGGAGTGGTCACGGGGCGGGTCGACGACGGTCGCCAACGGGGCACTCGGCTGTCCCGTCCACCACGGGTTCGTCGGCGACGGCCCCGGAGGGTGGAAAACCGTGGTGAACCCCTCCGCGCCCGGCCTGTGCACGTGGCTGCCTCCCGGCGTCGACAGGCTCACCGATGTGTGACGACCCGCCCCGGACCGGGGTGGGGGATCGGCCCGTCGGGTGTGTACCAGGTGTGCTGCGCCGCCGGCGCTGTCACAATGCCCCCGTGCCCGAATCCCTTCCTCCCGAGTCCGTAGCGTCCGATACCCTCGCGTCCGACACTCCAGCGTCCGAGACTCTCGCGTCCGAACCCCGCGCCTCGGGGCCAGGCGATCCCACCGGGGCCGAGTTGTCCGACTCCGACGTCGCCGCACTCTCGATCCCGTCCCAGTCGGGCGGTGAGCCGCTCTCCTCGTCCGCGGTCTACGTCGTGGCCCCCGAGGGCGACACGGGCAAGTCGACCGTCGCGCTGGGGCTGCTGCGCATCCTGGCCGGGACCGTCCAGCGGGTCGGGGTGTTCCGCCCCGTCACGGTCGCGCCCCGCCCCGCCGGTCCCGGCGTCGAGGACGAGGAACCGGTACGCGACCGCATCGTGGAGATGCTGCTGCAGCAGACCACCGTGGACCTCGACTACGAGGACTGCATCGGCGTGACCAACATGCGCGTGCACTCCGACCGCGACGCCGCCCTGAGCGAGATCGTGCACCGATATGAGGCGGTGGCCCGGCAGTGCGATGTCGTCGTGATCGTCGGCACCGACTACACCGGGGTGCCCAGCCCCACCGAGTTCGACTTCAACGCCACGATCGCCGTGAACCTCGGCGCCCCCGTCTTGCTGGTGCTCCGCGGATCCGACCGCACCCCGGCCGAGATCGCCACCAACGCCCGACTCACCCTCGAGGAGCTGCGTGTCGAGCACGCCCACCCCGTGGGAGTCGTCGTGAACCGGTGCGATCCCGACGCGCTGGACGAGATCCGGGCCGAGCTCGGTTCGCTGGACGTGCCGGCCTGGACTCTGCCCTCCCAGTCGCTGCTCACCGCGCCCACGATGGGTGAGCTCATGGAGGCGGTCGACGGCGAGCTCTACTCTGGCGACCCGGCCCTGCTCGACCGCGAGGCGATGGCCGTGATGGTCGGCGGCATGACCGGTGACCGGATCCTGGAGCGACTGGTCGACGGGATGGTCGTCATCGTCCCCGCCGACCGCACCGACGCGGTCCTGGCCATCCTCGCCGCACACGCCGCCGAAGGCTTCCCCTCGCTGGCAGGGATGATCTGGAACGGTGGGGTCAGGCCGAACGCGGCGTTGGACAGGCTCGTCCGCGGGATGCGCTCCACCCTCCCGATCATCTGCACGGGTCACGGCACCTACGACACCGCCCGTCTGGCCGCCGAGACCCGCGGGCGCGTGTTCTCGGGCTCGGGGCGCAAGGTGGAGACCGCGCTCAGCCTGATGGAGAAGCACGTCGACACCGAGGAACTACTCGCACCGCTGCGGGTCGATGCGCCCGACGTGACGACGCCGCAGATGTTCGAGCATCAACTCCTCGAGCGTGCCCGCGCAGACAAGCGCCACATCGTGCTCCCCGAGGGCGACGACGACCGCATCCTGCACGCCGCCGGCCGGCTCCTGCGGCGCGACGTGGCCGACCTGACGATCCTCGGTGACCCCGAGGCGATCCGTCGGCGTGCCGACGAGTTGGGTATCGACCTGAGCGGCGCGACACTGCTGGACCCGCGGACGAGCGAGCACGCCGATCGGTTCGCCGACGAATATGTCGAGCTGCGCAAGCACAAGGGCATGACCCTGGACGTGGCCCGTGACCGCATCCTCGACATCTCCTATTTCGCCACGATGATGGTGTACACCGGGCTCGCCGACGGCATGGTCTCGGGCGCCGCCCACACCACCGCCCACACCATCCGCCCCGCCCTGGAGATCATCCGGACCCGACCCGGCGTGCAGACGGTCTCCAGCGTGTTCCTCATGTGCCTGGCCGACCACGTTCTGGCGTTCGGGGACTGCGCGGTGGTGCCCGACCCCACCGCCCAGCAGCTCGCCGACATCGCGGTGTCGTCCGCCGAGACCGCCTCGCGGTTCGGGATCGACCCGCGTGTGGCACTGCTCTCCTACTCCACCGGGGACTCCGGCAGTGGGGCCGACGTCGACAAGGTGCGCGAGGCGACCGCACTTGTGCGGTCGCGGATCGCCGAGGCGACCGAGGGTGATCCGGCTGCCGGCCTCGTCGTGGACGGGCCCCTGCAGTTCGACGCCGCCGTCGACCCCACCGTCGCGACCAAGAAGATGCCCGACTCCCCGGTCGCCGGCCGGGCCACCGTCCTGGTGTTCCCCGACCTCAACACGGGCAACAACACCTACAAGGCCGTACAGCGGACCGCGGGCGCGGTCGCGATCGGCCCGGTCCTCCAGGGGCTGCGCAAGCCGATCAACGACCTGTCCCGCGGTGCGCTCGTGGAGGATATCGTCAACACGGTCGCCATCACCGCAGTCCAGGCGCAGGGCGTCGGAGACCTCCAGGGAAGCGACTCATGACCCGCGTGCTCGTCATCAACTCCGGCTCCTCCTCCCTGAAGCTGCAGATCCTCGACACCGCCGTCGAGGGTGAGTTGGCCTGGGCTCTGGTCGAGCGGATCGGTGAGCCCGTGGGCACGCTGACCGTGCGCCGCAGCGACCTGGCCGGTGCCGGTGCGGAAGAACGCACCGCGGACGCGGAGTTCCCGGACCACACCGCCGCGCTCGGTCACGTACTGGAGTTGGCGAAGGAGCTGCACGTCCATCCCACCGACCTGGGGGTCGAGGCGATCGGCCACCGTGTGGTCCACGGCGGGCCGGCCTTCCACGAGCCGGTCGAGGTGACGCCGGAGGTGGAGGCCGACATCGAGAAGCTCGAGGTGCTCGCCCCTCTGCACAACCCGGCCAACCTGCGTGGCATCCGGGTGGCCCGCGACCTGCTGCCGGGGCTGCCGCACGTGGCCGTGTTCGACACCGGGTTCTTCCACACCCTGCCCGCCGCCGCCCACACCTATGCCATCGATCGCGAGACGGCACGCGAGTGGGACCTGCGCAGGTACGGCTTCCACGGCACGAGCCACGAGTTCGTCTCCCGCCGTACCGCCGACGTCCTGGGCCGCCCGTACGGCGAGCTCAACCAGATCGTCCTGCACCTGGGCAACGGGGCGTCGGCGTCCGCTATCGAAGGTGGCCGCGCCATGGATACGTCCATGGGACTGACGCCCCTCGAGGGACTGGTCATGGGTACACGACCCGGAGACCTCGACCCCGGCCTGATCATCCACCTCATCCGTGACCGCGGCATGTCGCCCGAGGACGTCTCCACTCTGCTCAACCGCCGGTCGGGACTGGAGGGGTTGTCGGGGGCGCGCGACTTCCGCGAACTCCTGACGCGGGTCGACGACGGCGACGAGGACGCCACGCTGGCCTACGACGTGGTGATCCATCGCCTGCGTCGCTACATCGGCGGCTACTGGGCGGTCCTCGGCGACGTGGACGCGATCACGTTCACGGCAGGGGTGGGGGAGAACGTCGCGCGCCTGCGGGCCGACGCGCTGGCCACCATGCGCGGCTGGGGTGTGGAGATCGACACCGAGGCCAACGAGAACGGCACCGGCGAGCGGGTCATCTCCACCCCCGACAGTCGCGTGACGGTGCTCGTGGTGCCCACCGACGAGGAACTGGCGATCGCGCGGGCGTGTGATGAGGTGCTGGGCCTGGGAGGATAACCCCGTCCACATTTGCTAAGAACAACTTTAGTTATAGAGTGCGGGTGATCCCCGGCATCCGAGTCCGGGCTTAACGAAGTCGGACGATGCCCCACGCCTCCCCCTCCTCCCCGGACGCCGGGCCCGAGCACGGGCTGCGTCTCGGCCCGACGCAGGGTTCGCCCAGGAAGCGTGGGATCGTGCCACTCATCCTGGCGGCGGTCGTCACCCTGGTCCTGGGCGGGGCGTCCGTGGCTCAGGCGGTGACGGTGCCTGCCCTCGATGCCCACACCGATCTGGAGTTCTCTCTGGACGGTTCCACCTGGACGGACGCCCCGGATCTCGCTCTCGGGTCGTGGGGCTGCGACCCGGCCGGTGGGCCCGGGGATTCCGCTTCGCCCGGGGGTTCCGCTCCGCCCTCAGTCCCCGCTCCGTCCGCATTCCCCGCTCCGCCCGGGGCGAGCGGCGGCATCCCCGACGTGGACCCGTGCGCAATGCTCCCCGGCGAATCCGTTGACCGCACCTATCACGTCCGTAATGCGGCCGACTCCGGCCGCACCGGCCGGTATGCGGTCGGAGTCGGTGACTTCGTGGTGTCGGAGGGCGCCGAGTTCGAGGTGCGCTCGAGCATCACCGGCGCGACGGCCGCCGACTCGGGGACCGTGATGCTGTACGGCGCGGGTACCGGCCAGGCCGGGGGCTCTCCGGCCCGCGGCGCCACGGTGGCCGCCCTGGAACTGGGGCCGGGG
>NZ_JAALDN010000529.1 GCF_014144855.1 Dietzia maris
CGTTCCGCTCGACGTCCCCAACAGTGCGCAGCGGCAGAGTGTCAGCCCGAGGATGTGGGTCTCGTTCTCCGACGTCGACGGCCTCGACCGCGACGGCGACGGACTGCCCGACACCACCGAGGACCAGATCGGCACCGATCCGTCCGACCCGATCAACCGGCTGCCCGATGTGACCGCGGGGCACGAGTACGGGCCCCAGCCGTTTCTCCCGACCCCGCCCGAGGGCACCGTGCTCGACGTGGTCACCGACACGCTGCCGCCCGGCATGCGACTCGAGGACGGCGCCCTGAACGGTACTCCCACCCGCGCCGGCACCTACGACGTCTCGTTCTCGGTCACCATGCCCGGAGGGGCCACCTACACCTCTGTCCGGCGCGTGGTGGTCCACCCCGCCCCCGGCGGCGGTTCGACGGACCTGCCGGACATCGTGTGGCCGGTCATCGTCGGGGGCGTCATCGGGGTGGTGATCGGTGTCGTCGGCCCCGCCCTGGGCTCCCTGGCCGGTTCGCTCGGTGGGTCGTCCGACTCGTCCGGTTCATCCGGTTCAGGTGGCCCCGGTGGTCCCGGTGGTCCCGGTGGTCCCGG
>NZ_JAALDN010000530.1 GCF_014144855.1 Dietzia maris
CGCCCGCCCGCTCGGGCTGGCGCCGGGATTGCCCGACGACGTCTTTGAGAACGACGGCCAGCTCACCCGCCGCGACCTGCGTGCTTCGGCGCTGTCGCGGCTCGCTCCTTCGGCCGGCGAGCTCATGTGGGACGTGGGCGCCGGCGCCGGGTCGGTGGGCATCGAGTGGATGCGCGCGCACCCGTTGTGTCGGGCTGTCGCTGTGGAGGCCGATCCCGAGCGGGCGGCGCGTGTCGCGCGCAACGCCGTGCGGCTCGGGGTGCCGTCGTTGGAGGTCGTCCACGGTCGTGCGCCGGAGGTCTTGGAGGGTTTTCCGCGGCCGGATGCGGTGTTCGTCGGAGGGGGCGGCACGGCCCCTGGCCTGCTGCGACAGTGCTGGGAAGCGCTGGCGCCGGGCGGCCGGCTGGTCGCCCACGCGGTGACGCTGGAGACCGAGCGCGTGGTGGTCGACGCCCGCGCCGAATTCGGCGGGGAGCTGACCAGGATCCAGGTCGAGCACGCGGACTCGATCGGCCGGTTCACTGGCTGGGCGCCAGCTCGGGCTGTGGTGCAGTGGGCGGCCGTGAAGCCCTTCGTCGCTGCGGCTGATACTTCGGAGACAGGGGAGAGCTCGTGACCGTTCACTTCGTGGGAGCCGGCCCCGGCGCCGCCGACCTGCTGACGCTGCGCGCGGCTGCGGCGCTTGCCGCCGCCGACGTGTGCCTGTACGCGGGGACGTATCTCGACGACGGAGTGCTCGACCACTGCCGACCCGAGGCCCGGTTGGTGGACACCCAACATCTGGACTTGGATGGGATCATCGGCGAGATCGTCGCCGCTCACGCAGAGGGTCTCGAGGTGGTCCGGCTGTGCTCGGGTGACCCGTCGCTGTACTCGGCGCTCGCCGAGCAAACTCGCCGACTCGACGCGGCGGGCGTTCCGTGGGATGTAGTTCCTGGTGTTCCCGCCTATGCCGCCGCGGCCGCCGAGCTGGGCGTGGAGCTCACGGTTCCCGAAGTGGTTCAGTCGGTGGTGCTCACCCGTGTTCAGGCGCGATCGACGGCGATGCCGTCGACTGAGTCGTTGGAGAATTTCGCCGCCACCGGCGCGACGCTTGTGTTGCACCTGGCGATCACCCGTACCCGCGAACTCGCTGAGCGGCTGATCCCCACGCACGGCGCCGACTGCCCGGTGGCCGTGGTGGCCAACGCGAGCCGCCCGCACCGCGTGGAGCTGCGCGGCACTCTCGCTGACATCGCGGACGCGGTCGAGGCTGCCGGACTGAGGCAGGCTGCTGTGATCCTGGTCGGCCGCGCGCTGGTCAGGCCGGGCGAAGCGGAATCGTGGCTGTACGCCTCGAATCCCGAGCGTGAGTCGAAGCGGCGGAGTGTCGCCGATACGCTCGGAGGGGATTGAACGCGGCCGGCGCCCGAGCGCTGACCAGGGAATTTCACATAACCCAACATTATCGGCACATCCGTAGGGCGGGTGCTGGGGGGACCGACGAAAACCAGTCCGACGTTTAGTTTAACCAACGACGACGCCCCCGCAGTCGTCAGACCGCAGGGGCGCCCCTTGGGTGACTCAGCCGAACTGCGACAGGAATGTCGCCGTGTAGCTGGTCGCGAACGCGACCAGGCTCGCGGCCGCGATGATGCCTGCGACACGAACGGCCCCGACTGCCAGCTCACCACTGGACGCGGTGCCGTTCGCCGCCTTGTGCACGGTCACTCCTCCGTAAACAGCGGCGACGACCACGAGCATCAACGCGAGTGCGATGAACGAATAAACGATGGTCTCCATTTCACCTCCTTTCGTTGTAGGTCGGTGACCCTATCGGCGACTCATGCCGGTGCAGCACGCCAACGAAAGTGCAGGTAGAAACCCTCTAGGTCGAGGAAGTCGTAAATGAGGGACCGATCGCGGCCAGGGAGCCCCGAACCTAGGTCACTAGCTACCTAGCCCACAGTGTCCTAATGCCCTAGGGGCCTAGTGGGCTAGTGGGTGAGCTCGGCGTACCGGGCAAACAAGAGTTCCAACCGCTGCCGTTCGTTGCTGAGTTTCCGAGACGCACCGAAAACTCGGTCAACCTCCCGGTCCAAAGCATCGTGCGCCTTCACGAGCACCGGGTCCATCGCCAACGGGTTGTAGGCATCCGCCAGACTTCGGTCTGGATGCTGCGCTCGAGCATCCAGAACTTTTTGGCCGCCCTCGATGATTCGTTTCCTGTCCCTGTCCGTGAGTTCAGGCACGGGGAAGGTGTACCAAGTCAGCGTGCTTCCGAAGCGCAAATCAGACTTGATTCGCCCACCGATAGTTCGCTGCCAAGTAATGAACATCGACGATGAGATCAGGGCGAACTGGAGGTTGTCCGGGTCCTTGAGAGTGAAGTTTGCGTCGCCAGCGATCACCTCTGGACTGGACCGTTCCCGCTCTGGTGGACACCCG
>NZ_JAALDN010000531.1 GCF_014144855.1 Dietzia maris
CCACGCAGCGGCCGACGAGGCCCGGCCCTACACCGCGCAGGTCCGCGACCAGGCCGGTGTCGCCACCCGACTCGCCGCGGTCCGGGCCGAGGAGGCCCGCAAGGCCGCGCAGGCCAAGAAGAAGGACGCGCAGAAGGACGCCCGCAAGAAGGCGACCCGCGCCGGCAAGGACGCCAGGAAGAAGTCCGCCCGGTTCGAGAAGGAGGCGGGCAAGAAGGCCTCCGAGGCCAAGAAGATGACGGACGAGGTCCGCGCGAAGGCCGCCGACGTCATCCGTCCCTGACGACCGGGGCGGGCCACCGCCCCCGGACTACCGCCGGCGGCCACACCGCCTCCCGACGACCCCGCCCCCACCCGGGCGGGGTCGTCGTCGTCTGAGCACCCGTCGCGGTTCCCGGTAGCCTGGTCATCCTGCCCGAACCGACCACGCAGACCCCGGAAGGAGCGCCCGTGACGGGACACGACGCCGTCGACGAGGAACAACGTCACCTCGGCCGCCTCCTCGACCGCCTCGAGGAGTTGCGGGCGGACACGCGTGCGCGCCTGGACGCCGTCCTGCGCGGGTCGGGCGGCACCCCGCAGGCGCGGTCGGAACGGGAGTCGTTCGCCCGGCTCTACACCTCCGAGCTCGCGGCGTTCAGCGCCGCCAACCTGGGCCTGTACTTCGGCCGGTTGGACATGGGGGACGGCGAGGTACGTCGGATCGGGCGCGTGGGTCTCCGCGACGACGACGACGACCTCACGACGCTGCTCCTCGACTGGCGCGCCGACCACAGCCGGCCCTTCTACCTGGCGACGACCGCCCGGCCGGAGGGCGCTCACCGGCGCCGCCACCTGCGGACGATCGGTCGCCGGGTGATCGGGATCCACGACGAGTACCTCACGGCCCCGCAAGACGGTGAGGTCCCCGAGGACCACGACGACGTGGTGGGCGAGTCCGCCCTGCTCGAGGCGCTGGACACCGCCCGTTCCGCCCACATGACGGACATCGTGGCCACCATCCAGCGGGAGCAGGACGAGATCATCCGCAACCCGCACTCCGGCGTCCTGGTGGTCCAGGGCGGCCCGGGTACCGGAAAGACCGCCGTGGCGCTGCACCGCGCCGCCTACCTCCTCTACACGCACCGGCAGCGGTTGGACCGCAGCGGTGTGCTCATCGTCGGACCCAATGCGCGGTTCCTCGACTACATCGCGCGCGTGCTGCCGTCCCTCGGCGAGTCGGGGGTGGTCCTGCGGACGCTCGCCGATCTCTATCCGGGCGTCCGGGCGACCGGACCGGAGACACTGCGCGGCGAGGAGGTCAAGGGCTCCGGCGAGATGGTGGGAATCCTCAAGGCCGCGGTGCGGGCCCGCCAGCTCGCCCCGGAGGCCGACGTCGTGGTGCGGGTCGAGGGACACGATCTGACACTGACCCCGGCGACGGTGCGGGCGGCGAGAGGGCGCGGACGGATGACCCGGCGACCCCACAACCAGTCCCGCGACGCGTTCGCGACGCGGATCATCGACGCCCTCACCGAGCAGTACGTCTCCGCACTCACCGACCCGGTCGGGCGGGCGGAGGACGAGGCATGGTCACCGGACGGCGACGGTGTCGGCGACCTCGGCGACGCCGCCCGCCCCCTGTTGGACGCGGATGACCGCGCGGAACTCCGCCGGGAGGTCGAGGCCTCCCGCGAGGTCGCCGAGGCGATCGACGGGTGGTGGCCGGTGCTACGGCCCGAGCAACTCCTCGCCGACCTGCTGTCGAGCCGCGACCGGATCGCCGAGGCGGCGGGTGACTACGTCGCGGAGGACCAGGATGCGCTCTTCCGGGAAAACGGCGCCGCGTTCTCGGTGGCGGATGTACCGCTGCTGGACGAGCTCGCCGAACTCCTCGGCGAGGACCCGACCGCCGATGGCAGTGAGGCGGACCGCGCGTGGGCGGAGCAGGTCCGACAGGCGGAGGAGGCTCTCGAGATCCTCACGGGTTCGGCCGTGCAGGACATCGAGGACGACCTCGATCCGGAGGTGCTCATGGCCTACGACGTCGTCGACGCCGAGTCCCTGGCCCGCCGTCACAGCGAGGACTCCGATCTCACCGTGGGCGACCGGGCCGGCGCGGACCGGACGTGGGCGTTCGGGCACGTGATCGTCGACGAGGCGCAGGAGCTGTC
>NZ_JAALDN010000532.1 GCF_014144855.1 Dietzia maris
GTCAGACGCGCGGGCCGCGTACGGCGCGGCCTCGCGTCGGTCGCCCCGTCACGGGGCCGGTCGGGAGCCGGGTGGGTCATCGGGGGCCTAGTCGCCCGAGTCGAGCCGCTCGCAGCGCTCGACCACGTTGCTCAGCAGGAACGCCCTCGTCAGCGGGCCCACGCCGCCCGGGTTGGGCGAGACCGCCCCCGCGACCTCCCACACGTCCGGGTGCACGTCCCCGGCGAGCTTGCCGTCCAACCGTGACACGCCGACGTCCAGCACCGCGGCTCCGGGCTTCACCATGTCGGCGGTCACCATGTGGGCGACGCCCGCAGCGGCCACGATCACGTCGGCCCGCCGCGTCTCGGCCGCCAGGTCGCGTGTCCCGGTGTGACAGAGGGTGACGGTGGCGTTCTCACTGCGCCGGGTCAGCATGAGCCCGATCGGACGGCCCACGGTGACGCCGCGCCCGATCACCACGACGTGCGCGCCGTCGAGCCCCACCCCGAACCGACGCAGGAGGTGGATGCTGCCGTTGGGGGTACACGGCAGTGGCGCGGGTTCGTTCAGCACGAGCTTGCCCAGGTTCACCGGGTGCAGGCCGTCGGCGTCCTTGTCCGGATCGATCCGCTCGAGGATCGCGTTCTCGTCCAGGTGCTTCGGTAGCGGCAGCTGCACGATGTAGCCGGTGCACGCGGGATCGGCGTTGAGTTCGTCGATCACGGCCTCGAGCTCGGCCTGGGTGGTGTCCGCGGGCAGGTCACGCCGGATAGAGGCGATGCCGACCTGCTCGCAGTCGCGGTGCTTCATCTTCACGTAGGAGTGGCTACCGGGGTCGTCCCCGACCAGGACGGTGCCCAGTCCCGGGGTGATGCCCTTGTCCCGCAACGCGGTCACGCGTGCGGTGAGGTCGGCGACGATCTCGTCGCGGGTGAGCTTTCCGTCCAGCTTGATCGCGGTCACGCGGACCAGTATCCCACTCCCCGGCGGGTCCGTCGGCACGGCGCTGCGAGAATGGCCCCATGACCGGTGTGGGTGTGCGTGTGTTGTTCGATCGTCCGTGCATTCCGCCCAATACGGGCAACGCGATCCGGATGGCGGCGGGGGCGGGTTGCGAGCTGCATCTCGCCGGCCCGCTCGGCTTCGACCTCTCCGCCCCGCAGCTGCGGCGTGCGGGGCTGGACTACCACGACCTCGCCCACGTGGAGGTGCACGAGGATCTCGAGGCCGCGTACGCGAGCCTCCTGCCCGCGCGGGTCTGGGCCTTCAGCGCGAGGGCGGACCTGGCGCTCCCGGAGGTGCGGTTCTCCCCCGGCGACGTCCTGCTCTTCGGGCCCGAGCCCACGGGCCTGTCCGAGGAGGTGCTGTCCGACGATCGGGTCACGGCGACGGTGCGCATCCCCATGCTGCCGGGTCGCCGGTCGATGAACCTGTCCAACGCGGCCGCGGTGGCCGTCTACGAGGCCTGGCGCCAGCACGGTTACGCCGGCAGCTAGCACCTTTCCGCCCACATGACTTAGAATTTCGGCATGCCGAAATTCCGTCCGGGCGGTGCCCGTAAGTTTCGTGGTGTCCGCCCGTCCGCCGTGGCGGTCGCCGCCGCCGCGGTCACCGCCTGCATCACGGCGATCTCGGCGTGCGCGGTCGGCCCCACAGGTGCGGCCGACGTGGACGACCGACCGCGGTTCGCCGACACCGGTGACCGGGTGGTGGTGGCCACGACGTTCACGGTCCTGGCCGACATGGTCCGCCGGGTGGGCGGGGACCGGGTGCAGGTGGAGTCCGTCACCACCCCGGGCGCCGACGTGCACCAGTACGAGCCGTCCGTCGAGGACCTCAAGCGGGTCGAGGGCGCGGATCTGGTGGTGAGCAACGGTCTCGGGATGGACGACTGGCTGCTGCGCTTCATCGACGGCACCGACGCGCGCCACGTGGTCACCTCCGACGGGGTCGATCCCCTGCCCGTCCGGGCGGGCAACTACACCGGCCGGCCCAATCCGCACGCCTGGATGTCGCCGCTCGAGGGGGCCGAGTACATCCGCACGATCGCCGCCTCGCTCTCCGACCTCGACCCGGACGGCGAGCGCTCGTACACCGCCCGGGCCGGGGACTACATCCGGGAACTGGAGGACATGACGGACCGGGCCCGCGCGGCCGTGCAGTCCGTCCCGGAGGACCAGCGCGTACTGGTCACCTGCGAGGGTGCGTTCTCCTACCTCGCCCGCGACCTGGGCCTCGAGGAGCTGTACCTGTGGCCGGTCAACAGCGAGAACCAGGGACTGCCCCGCCAGATCACGGCCCTGATCGACGAGATCCGCGAGCGCGAGATCGGCGCCGTGTTCTGCGAGTCGACGGTGTCGGACGCCGCCATGCAGCAGGTCGCGGACGAGACGGGCAGTCGCCTGGCCGGCCTGCTGTACGTTGACTCGCTCTCCGGCCCGACGGGACCGGTCCCCACCTATCTGGACCTGCTCGACCACGACCTCGAGATCATCTCCCGGGAGCTGACGCCATGACAGACCGACCACTGCCGTACTCGCCGTTCACCGGGCCGCCCCCCGTCGTCGTCACCGACCTCACCGTGGATCGTGGCCAGGTCCGCGCCCTCGACTCGGTCTCCCTCTCGGTTCCGAGCGGCGAGATCACGGTCCTGCTCGGACCGAACGGCTCCGGCAAGTCCACCCTCCTGCAGGCGATGCTCGGCCTGGTGACCCCGACCACCGGGACGGTCCGCGTCCTCGGGTCGTCCGTCCGGCGCGCCCTGCGCAGCGGCCGGGTGGCGGCGGTCCCCCAGGCCGACGGGCTCGACGAGGGCTTCCCCGTGACCGCCGCCGAGGTGGTCATGCAGGGGCGCCGTCACTTCACCGG
>NZ_JAALDN010000533.1 GCF_014144855.1 Dietzia maris
CGACGTGGTCCTGCTGCCCGGCCTGGTCGACACCCACGTGCACGTCAACGAACCCGGACGCACCGACTGGGAGGGCTTCGCCAGCGCCACCCGCGCCGCGGCCCGCGGCGGCGTGACGACCCTGCTCGACATGCCCCTCAACTCCAGTCCCGTCACCACCAGCCCCGCCGCGCTCGACGCCAAACTCGCCAGCACGGTGGGCAAACTGCACGTCGACACCGGCTTCTGGGGCGGCGCGGTGCCGGAGAACCGCGGCCGACTGCGCGAACTGTGGGACGGCGGCGTGTTCGGGTTCAAGTGCTTCCTGCTGCACTCCGGGATCGACGAGTTCCCGCCGCTGGACCCGGCGCAGATGCTCGCGGCCATGGCGGAGATCGCGTCGTTCGACGGCCTGTTGATCGTCCACGCCGAGGACGCCGGGACCATCGACGCGCAGCCCGCGCCGTCCGGGCCGGCATACACCGGGTTCCTCGACTCGCGGCCCGTGACGGCGGAGGTCCGCGCGGTGGCGCAGGTGATCGACGGCGTCCGGCGCACCGGGTGCCGCGCGCACATCCTGCACCTGTCCGCCGCCGACGCACTGCCGCTGATCCGCGCCGCCAAGGCCGAGGGGTTGCCGATCACCGTGGAGACGTGCCCGCACTACCTGTCGCTCTTCGCCGAGGAGATCCAACCCGGTGCCACCCACTACAAGTGTTGCCCGCCGATCCGGGAGGCCGGCAACCGCGAGGGACTGTGGGAGGGGCTGCGCGACGGGACCATCGATCTGGTGGTCTCCGACCACTCCCCGTGCGTGCCCGAGCTCAAGCGATTCGACAGCGGCGACTTCGGTGAGGCGTGGGGCGGGATCGCCTCCGTCCAACTGGGCCTGCCGATCATGTGGTCCGAGGCCCGGCGCCGGGGGATGGGGCTGCCCGAAGTGGTGCGGTGGATGGCCTCCGGGCCCGCCGCGTTCGTCGGCCTTCCCGACCGGGGGGCTATCCGTCCCGGCGCCCGCGCGGACCTGGTGGTCCTGGCCCCCGACGACGCCTTCGTGGTCCTGCCCGAGCGGCTGGAGCACAAGAACCCCGTGACCGCCTACGCCGAACGGGCCCTGGCCGGCGTCGTGCGAGAGGTGTACCTCGCCGGCCACCGCGTTGACCTGGCCCGCCCCGCCGCGGGCCACCCGGTGTTCCGCCCCATCCCTTCCCTGGCCTCGTCCAGAATGGAGACCCCCGCATGACCGCGACCCCGTCCACCACGCCTGACTTCCTCACACTGCCGGATCTGGCCTCCCGCACCCTCGCGGGCGCGGTCGTCCACGCCGACGACGAGTTCTTCGCCGAGAAGGAGAATCTGCTCCTGCCCGGCGAGCCGGTCTTCGACCCGACCCTGTTCGGGCACAAGGGCAAGGTCTACGACGGTTGGGAGAGCCGTCGCCGTCGAACGCCGGGCGAGGACGCGGCGATCATCCGGCTCGGGGTGCCGGGCGTGGTCCGCGGCGTCGTGGTGGACACCGCCTTCTTCCGCGGCAACTACCCGCCGCAGGTCGCCCTCGACGGTGCGTGGGTCGAGGGCTACCCGGACGCCGAGCAGCTCGCCGCGGCATCGTGGCGGCCGCTGGTCCCGCCGTCCCCCGCGCAGGGCGACATCCGCAACGCCTACGCGGTGGCCGACGAGACGCCCGTGACCCACGTGCGGCTGCGGATGATCCCCGACGGGGGCATCGCCAGGCTGCGGGTGCACGGCGAACCCGCGCCGGACCCCCGGTTCCTGGCGGGCACAGTCGACCTGGCGGCGGCGGAGAACGGCGGGG
>NZ_JAALDN010000534.1 GCF_014144855.1 Dietzia maris
CTCGTCACCGGCCAACATCATCGCCCCCGGCCGCTCCCGCCACATGGGCGAGGGCTGGGAGAACGCCCGCCGCCGCGACGACGGCAACGACCACGTCACCATTGCCCTGGCCGGCCCGGGCACGGTCGATCACGTGGAGATCGACACCTCCTATTACGTCGGCAACGCCCCCGGATCGGCGTCCCTGCACGGCATCCGCAGGGCCGAGGACCTCGACCGCCCCGAGACCTGGGTCGAGTTGGTGCCCCGCACCCCGCTGCAGCCCGATTGCCGCCACCGGTTCCTCGTCGGGGCCCCCGCCGGCCCCGACACTCCCGGCACAGACCCCGACCCCGTCCGGTTCGTCCGCATCGACGTCTTCCCCGACGGCGGCATCGCGCGACTCCGGGTGCACGGGCGGCTCACGGCGGACGCGCTCGAGGCGATGGCCGCCCGGCTCCCGCGGAGCTGACCGTTAATGCGGTGGTCACACGCGGGTGACGGCGACGGAACCCGCCCTCGGTAGACATGGTCGTGCACCGGACCCCACCCCGCGTGGTGGGCGCCGCGGCCCGGCACACCGGCCCCCGTCACCTCGGCCGGCCACTCCGCCACAGGAGAAGCTCATGACCACTGATCACCCCGGTTTCCACGTCCCCACGGTGGACCTGTCTCCCTACGTCGTCGGCGGGTCCTCCGACGACCGCGCGCGGGTCGCCCGCGAGATCGACGAGGCCTGCTCGACCGTCGGGTTCATGCAGATCGTCGGACACGGCGTGGCACCCGCGGTCATCGACGGTCTGGCCGGCGCGATCGACGACTTCTTCGCACTGCCCCTCGAGGCCAAGAAGGCCTACCGCGTGGCCGATGCGAACCGCGGGTACAGCCCGCCCAGGAGCGAGTCGCTCAGTTTGAGCCTCGGGGTGGAGTCCGCGGGGCGGATGAACGACTTCTTCGAGGCGTTCAACGTGGGGGTCGAGGCACGCTCGTTCATCGGTCTGGACCTGTCGGAGGACGACTACGGGATCAACGTGTGGCCCGATCTCCCCGGTGGCCGGCGGCCCGGTTTCCGCGAGCGGGTCGATGCCTACTTCGCCGAGGCCTCCCGTGTCGCGCGCACGCTCACCCGCGTCTTCGCCGACGCCCTCGGCCAGCCCGCGGGGTATTTCGAGCAGCTCACCGACCACTCGATCGACGTTCTCCGCATGGTCAACTACGCCCTCGACGAGGGGCCCGTCTCGCTCGACGGCGAACTCAAGGGAATGGGCGAGCACACCGACTTCGGTCTGGTCACGGTCCTGTGGGCCGACCGGGTTGCCGGTCTCCAGGTCCTCGGCACCGACGGAGGCTGGCACGACGTCCAGCCCGTGGAGGACGGCCTGCTGGTCAACCTCGGCGACCTCACCGCGCGGCTGACCAACGACCGGTGGATGTCGACCCTGCACCGCGTGGCGCCACCGATCGTCGACGGCCGCATCGTCCGCCGCCGCTCTGCCGCGTTCTTTCACGACGGCAACGTCGACGCCGTGGTGGCCACCCTGCCCGAGTTCGTGGGCACCGACGGCGACGCCTACGAGCCCGTCACCGTCCGCGAACACATCGCAGCCAAGCTCGCCGGGTCCCGGCACGGCAAGGCCAATACCGCGGCGGTTCGCGAGGCGGCCCGGGTCCTGGCGGCGTCGGCCCGGTAATGGAGGTCGACACCGTGACGGACGTGGTGTTGGTCCACGGCGCGTGGGCCGGCGGCTGGGTGTGGGACACCGTCACCGGTCCGCTCCGTGCGGCCGGCCTCCGCCCCCATGTGGTCGACCTACCGGGCGTTGGCGGCGACGACGACGAGGTGGTCGACCTCGACACCCTGGCCGACCATGTCTCGGCACTCGTGCGGCTTCTCGAACGACCCGCCGTTCTCGTGGGGCACTCCGGCGGCGGGGTCGTGGTGACCCGGGTCGCCGAACTGATTCCGGACCGGGTCGCCGGGGTCGCCTTCGTCGCCGGGATGATGCTGCCTTCGGGGGTGGACTTCGCGCAGCTCTGCGCCGGGATCGGCCTGCCCACGGATGTGGGGATCTCCCGGTGGCTCGAGTCGAGCGCCGATGGTCGCGAGACCTCGGTCCCGCCCGAGGCCGCGGCGGCGGTGTTCTTCCACGATGCCCTGGAGGGGGAGGCGATCGCTGCCGCGCGACGGTTGCGTCCGCAGCGGGAGAGCGCCCGGCTGATCTCCGCCGCCTGGACCCCTGCGCGCTTCGGCGCCCTGCCGCGGTTGTACGTCGAAGCCACCGGGGATCGCACCGTGCCGATCATCGCGCAGCGACGCATGCAGCAGCTCACCCCTGGTGCCCGGGTGGTCACGCTCCACACGGGCCACGTCCCGCAGCTGTCCGCACCAGGCCCACTGTGCGCGGCGCTGGCGAGCTTCACGCGGGACGTCGCCGCCGGCGACGCGGATCGGCCGGCGCGCCACATCGCCCTCACGTCGGCGTAACACGGCGGAAAAGCGCTGGTGTCAGACTCGGAGGCGACACCGCGGCGGTGCGGTCGGCCCAGCCGACCCGG
>NZ_JAALDN010000535.1 GCF_014144855.1 Dietzia maris
AGAGGAATTCGCCTGTATCGCCCGAGTGGCTCAGTGCGAAATCCTCTGCTCGGCGATCACCCGCCGCGGCTCGTCGTCCGAATCGGTCGGTTCAGCCGCGAAAGCTCCCGTAGCCGCGGCGGTGGAGGGCTGCGCGCACGTGGGCCAGGATCTCGCCGGGGGTGCGGACGAGCGAGGTCGCGGTGACCACCTCGATGTACCAGCCGGCCGCCCGAAGCCGGTTCCGTCGGATCTCGTCCTTCGCCTGCTGCTCTTTCGTGCGATGGTCCCCTCCGTCGTATTCCACCGCCACCTTCAACTCCGGCCAGGCGATGTCCAGGCGATACCTGAACTCGGGGACCCGGTGCTGCAGGACGAATCCGGTCAGACCGTTCTCGAGTAGGAACAGCCGCGTCCGGGTTTCCCAGGGCGACTCGGCATCTGTGTCGACCTCCTCGATCCTCTCGAGAACAGTCCGGCGACCGCGGACGCCGTGCATGTCCTCCACCAGGGCCGGTAGGCGGCTGATCGGTAGGACGCCCATGGTGGTGGAGGCGTCGAGCGCGCAGATGGCCTCGACGCGCGGTTCGCGACGAGCGATGTCGAACAAGACCCACTCGGGGCTGGCGATGCGGATGTCGGGGGAACGTCCCGACGTCAGCACGTGGATGTGCTCGGGCGGGATCCGGTACTGCCAGCCCGCCAGCCCGGGCCGTTCGATCCGCCGGCCGGGCGCCACCACATCGTCCGCGAACTCGCGCGGCGGGAAGTCGTGCCCATAGAGCGTGGCTGCGATCCACCCGGTCAACGTCGCGTCCGGGTAGAGCGTCATGAGCGCTTCGGCCCGCGCCCAGGCGTCGACGTGCACGTGGTCCCGGACCCACAGTCCGTGGTGCAGGCGGGTGTAACCGCGGTTCGTGACGCGGCTTCCGGTCAGGTGCCGCAGGTCGCGGGTGCGGATGGGGGCTGTGCGGATGGGGGCGGTGCGGGATTCTGCGCTCACGGACCGTGACTCTGCCAAGCGGACGTTGACTGGCAGGGGCGCAGAGCAGGGATCCGCGTCGACCTGTGGATGGGGCCGAGGGGTGTGGATAGCGATGCCACGGCCTCTGGCCCAGGACGTCGACCCCCTCGGCGAGCACCGCGGTCCTCGCCGAGAAGAGGAATTTGCGCAACGCCACTCGGCCGATACAGGCGAATTCCTCCGGACGGCGAGGCCGGGGGGGCGAGCGACCGGATGGCGGGGCGTGCCCCGCCGCCCGCGCTCCGCGCCGGCCTCGCCTTGCGTGGTGTCTGTGCCCGAAGCGCGGCCGGGTGTGACGCACGCCGCTGTCGGAGCTGGGCGGCCCCGGTAGGATGGGGTACTGCCGGTCGGTCGAGCGCAGGGCGGAGAACCCGTCCGCGGCGGGCCGGGACGAGACTTTCAGGAGTTGACCTTTTCGATGACCACTGTCGCCGTAGTCGGAGCCACGGGCCAGGTGGGGCGCGTGATGCGCGCCCTGCTGGAGGAGCGGGACTTCCCGGCTGACAAGGTCCGTTTCTTCGCGTCCGCCCGGTCCGCCGGCACCACGCTGCCGTTCCGCGGTGAGGACATCGTCGTCGAGGACACCGCGGGCACGCCCGACGAGGAGCTGGAGGGGATCGATATCGCCCTGTTCTCCGCGGGCGGCACGATGTCGAAGGAGCAGGCCCCTCGGTTCGCCGCGGCCGGCGCCGTCGTCGTCGACAACTCCAGCGCGTGGCGCAAGGACCCCGACGTCCCGCTCGTCGTCTCCGAGGTGAACCCCGGCGCGGCGAAGAACCCGCCCAAGGGCATCATCGCCAACCCCAACTGCACCACGATGGCCGCGATGCCGGTGCTCAAGGCGCTGCACGACGCGGCCGGCCTCAAGCGCCTGGTCGTGTCGACGTACCAGGCGGTCTCCGGTTCCGGGCTCGCCGGCGTGGACACGCTGAACGATCAGATCACCGGCAATGTCGGCGCGGGCCACGAGTTGGTGCACGACGGCTCGGCGCTGAAGGTCGATGACCACGGCCCGTACGTCGCGCCGATCGCGTTCAACGTGCTGCCGCTCGCGGGTGGGCTCGTCGACGACGGGTCCGAGGAGACGGACGAGGAGCAGAAGCTGCGCAACGAGGCGCGCAAGATCCTCGACCTGCCGGAGCTGCGGGTCGCCGGCACCTGCGTGCGCGTCCCGGTGTTCACCGGTCACACGTTGAGCATCAACGCGGAGTTCGACAAGGACATCACGCCGGAGCAGGCGCGCGAGCTGCTGTCGAAGGCGCCGGGCGTCAAGGTCGTGGACGTGCCGACCCCGCTGGATGCGGCGGGCATCGACGAGTCGCTGGTGGGCCGGATCCGCCAGGACCAGTCGATCGAGGGCAACAAGGGCCTCAACCTCATGGTGGCGGGCGACAACCTCCGCAAGGGTGCGGCGCTGAACACCATCCAGATCGCGGAGCTGCTGGTCAAGTAGCGCACTTGCTGGTCGGGTGGCCAGTCGCGGGCTGAGTCGGTCGGGAGTACGACGACGACGAGGCCCCGCAGTCGCACACAGGCGAGAGCCGCCGCCCGGTCGCGCAGACCGGGCGGCGGCTCTCGTGCGTCGGGCGTGCGAGGAGTTCGCCGTCTCGGCGGTATGACCAAAGGCATACTTTCGGTATGTCCCACACGACGATCAAGGTGAGTCGCGACCTCCGGGATCTTCTGAAGAGGCAGGCCGCCGAGGAGCACCGCACGCTGGGCGACCATCTTGCGTATCTCGCCTCACTCGCCGAGAAGCAACGGCGGCTCAAGCGCCTGCGTGCGGAGATAGACGCGACATCGCCAGAAGATCTGGCGTCCTACCGCGAGGAATCCGAGTGGTGGGAGCGGGCGCAGGATGCCTGACCCGACTCCCGGGGAGGTCATATGGGTTGTCCTCGATCCCGTGGCGGGTCGTGAGCAGAGTGGTCGCCGGCCCGCGGTGGTGGTCTCGTCGCGCGCGCACATCTCCCTCGCCGATACTCTCGTGATGGTGGTTCCGGTGACGTCGGTGGATCGCGGATGGTCGAACCACGTCCTGCTCCGGGGAGACGTGTTGGATCGCGACTCCTGGGCGATGACCGAGCAGCGCGCACCCTTTCGCGCCAGCGTGTTGTCGGCCATGCCGGCCAGGTGGATGCCGGGACCCTGGTAGACATTCGCCGGTGGATCCAGGATTTTCTTGACGAGTAGCGGTCGACCGCACGGGGCGCCCCGGCGCGGCGAATAGTGAGGGTACGAACGCCTCGCTGCTCCGCGGGCGCCGAACCCCGGCCCCGCCTTCAACAGGCCCCACAACCCCACCACCCGAGAGGACCACGCATGACCCCGACCCTGACCCACCACGAGGACATCGCCGTCCTCACGCTCGGTAGCGACGAGAACCGCTTCTCCCCGGACCGGCTCGACGCGATCAACGCCCACCTCGATGAGGTCGAGCAGTCCGCGAAGGGGCTCGTCACCGTGGGGTCGGGCAAGTTCTATTCCAACGGCCTCGACCTCGACTGGCTCATGGCCAACTCGGACCGCCTGGACTGGTACGTCGGCCGGATCCACGAGCTGTTCTCGCGCGTCCTGACGTTCTCCCTGCCGACGGCCGCCGCGGTCAACGGGCACGCCTTCGGCGGCGGCGCGATGCTCGCGATGGCCCACGACTACCGGGTGATGCGCGACGACCGCGGCTACTTCTGCTTCCCCGAGGTGGACATCAACATCCCGTTCACCCCCGGCATGGCGGCGCTGATCCAGGCCAAGACGACCCCGCAGACGGCCATGACCGCGATGAGCACGGGCCACCGCTACCCCGGGGCCGAGGCGAAGGAGGCGGGCCTCGTCGACGCGACCGCTGCGGAGGCCGAGATCGTCACCGCGGCGCTCGGGCGTCTCCAGCCGATCCTCGGCAAGGACCGCACCACTCTCGGCGCCATCAAGACCACGATGTTCGCCTCCGTCACCGAGGCGCTGGGCCGGGGCCCCGGCGGCGTCAGCCTCTGACGCCCACCCGCCCCGGGTCGACCGCGAGCTCGGGGTGGCGCGGGGATAGATCGACGACGACAACGACAACGACAACGACGACGACAACGACGACGACGAGGACCGCCGCCGCTCGGAAACGATGCGGCCGCCCGGTCACGCCGAACCGGCGGCGGCTTCGGTCGTATAGAGGTCGGTCCAGTGCCATAGTGGAACTGCACGCCCCTCGTGTCCCGGCCTGCTGCCGGAACACGTGGCCAGATCGCACGACTCCCTGCAGGTTCACGCCTGCACCGACGAGAGGAACGCAGATGGCTATCAACGACGACGACATCACCACGTCCGGCGCTCAGGGCGAGGGCATCGCCGACGGCGGTTCCAACCCGGGCGGCCACGACGGCGGCGCCGACGGATCCGCCCACCACATGAAGGGCGAGGGCGAGGGCCTGGCTGACGGCGGTTCGAACCCGGACGGTCACGACGGCGGCGCGGACGGTTCCGCCGATGGCTCAGCGAACACCGGCGAAGGGGTGGCCGACGGCGGTTCCAACCCGGATGGTGCCGACGGCGGCGCTGACGGCACCCAGTAATTGCGGGCGCTTCATCGGTGCGTCGCGTGCAGCTCGGATGAGTTCGCTGCGGGGGTGTGGGGGCAGCGGCCCCTGCTGACCCGGGCGGCCGAGCTGCCACGCGACTACTCCGACCTGCTCACACCCGGGATGGTCGACGAGATCATCGCCGAACGCGGCGTACGCACGCCCTTCGTCCGGATGGCGCGGGAGGGCACGCTCGTCGACCGGGCGTGCTTCACCCGCTCCGCGGGGTTCGGGGCGCAGATCGCCGATCAGCTCGATCCCGACGGCGTGCTCACGCAGTACGCCGCCGGGGCGACGCTGGTCCTGCAGGGTCTGCACCGGTTCTGGCCGCCCATCATCGACTTCGTCCGGGGCATAACTTCGGACATCGGGCATCCGGTGCAGACCAACGCCTACATCACTCCGCCCGCGAATCGCGGGTTCGATCCGCACTACGACGTCCACGACGTCTTTGTGCTCCAGGTGTCCGGCACCAAGCGGTGGCGGGTGCACGAGCCCGTCCACCACCATCCGCTTGCGGATCAGCCGTGGACCGATCACCGCGAGGCGATCGCCGAACGGGCGAAGGACGAGCCGGTCATCGATACCGTGCTCGAGCCGGGGGACTGCCTCTACCTGCCGCGCGGCTGGGTCCACTCCGCCGAGGCGCAGGGCGATACCTCCATCCATCTCACGGTGGGTGTTGCCCCCTTGACCGGGCACGACGTCGCCACGGCGATGATCGAGGCACTGGCCTCGGAGGAGGAGCTGCGGGCGTCGTTGCCGTTCGGGCTCGCCCCGGTCGATGCCGCGCGCGCCGAGCCCCACGCCCGCGAGGTCCTCGACGTGCTGGCCCGGCTGATCGCCGAGAAGCAGGAGCAGCTCAGCGGTCTCGCCGGCGACGCGCTGGCTGGCAAGTACCTCGATCTCACCCGACCCGCTGCGATCCGCCCGCTGGCCACCCTCGACGCCGTTGCGTCACTCGACGCCGACACCCGGCTGCACCTGCGCGAGGGGCTCCACGCACGGGTGGACTGCACCGACTCCGACTCCGACGCTGACGCCGCCGCCGCCAATCCCGGCACGGTGGTGTTGAGGCTGCCCACCAAGTCGGTGACGTTCCCGGCGGTATGCGCTTCCGCCCTGCGCGCTGTCCTCGAGGGCGCTCCCGTGAGCGCCGGTTCGCTGCCCGGCCTCGATGCCGACGACGGACTGGTGGTCCTCCGCCGACTACTGAAGGAGGGTGTGGTGGTGGCGCTGTGAGCAGGCCTGCGGACTGGGAGCCGTGCAGCGACTCATCGTTGCGCCGCGGCGATCCCCTGGACGGGTCGGGCTCCCGGGGGTTGCGGTGGCTGATGGTCGAACTGGCCGGCCCGTGGGGGTATTCAGCGTTGCTCGACTCACCGGGCCTTCTTCCGCCCGAGCTGGGTCGCGAGATCGCCGGGCGTGCCCAGGAGGCTGACGTCCGGGTGGCCGCGATCCGCAGACCGGGTCGTCGTCGTCAGACCGATGCGCAACGCTGGCGGTGGGCGCTCGCGGACGCCCGGCCCGGGCACGAGTCGCTGCGGTGGGGCGAGGTCGACGGCCCGGTCGGGTACGCCGAGATCCCCCTCAACGGTTCCGCCGGCACCCCGTCAGCGGAGCCGCTGGTCGCCGTGTGCGCGCACGGCAAGCACGATCAGTGCTGCGCTGTGCGGGGGCGCAGCGCTGCTGCGCGGATCGCCGAGCGGTATCCGGAGGCGACCTGGGAGTGCTCCCACCTGGG
>NZ_JAALDN010000053.1 GCF_014144855.1 Dietzia maris
CGCCGGCCGCGACGGCCAGGACGGCTGCGCGACCGCGCAGTGCGTGCGGCGGCGCGGGCATCCGGTGACGGCCGACCCGGTGCGCACCGACAGGGGGGATGACGACGGGAGTCGCGGCTTCCTCGAATTGCGACTTCTGCACCGTGTCGTTTCCCCTCTGCGTTCGCGCCGTGATCTTTTCGTGATGAACGTCGTCCAACGTAACGGATCGGCAACGGTGCCGCAAGGTTGTCGGCGGCGCGTGGGGGAGGGGTGCGTCACACCGGTGCGACTCGTGGTGCCCGAGGGGCTCCGGGGTGCGCATGTGTGGGGTGTGACGGTTCGGACTGCCGTCCGGTGTGATCCACTACACACAGCTACCCCCAGTGTGCGACGGGGGACACACCACGCGCCTAGGATGAGGCAGGACTCGGCTTTCGACAGGGCCGGGCGAATCTACCCACGTCAAGATGGTGAGCTGATGGATCTCTTTGAATACCAGGCAAAGGCTCTTTTCGCGAAGCATGACGTGCCCACCACCCCGGGGCGCGTCGCGGACACCGCGGAAGAGGCCGAGAAGGTTGCGGCCGAGATCGGCAAGCCTGTCGTCGTCAAGGCGCAGGTCAAGGTCGGAGGCCGTGGCAAGGCCGGCGGCGTGAAGCTGGCGGAGGATGCCAAGGAGGCCCGCGCCCGGGCCGAGGACATCCTGGGCCTGGACATCAAGGGCCACATCGTCAAGAACCTGCTGGTCGCCGAGGCCAGCGACATCGCGGAGGAGTACTACATCTCCTTCCTGGTCGATCGGTCGAACCGCAATTACCTGGCCATGTGCTCGGTCGAGGGCGGCGTCGAGATCGAGCAGGTCGCCGAGGAGTCCCCGGACCGCCTCGCCCGGATCAACATCGACCCCACGGTCGGTGTCGACGAGGCCAAGGCCCGCGAGATCGCGAAGGCCGGCCACCTGCCGGAGGAGGTGCTGGACGCCGCTGCGGTGACCATCGCCAAGCTGTACGACGTCTTCATCAAGGAGGACGCCACGCTGGTCGAGGTGAACCCGCTCGTCCGTACGCCGAATGACGAGATCCTCGCGCTCGACGGCAAGGTCACCCTGGACGAGAACGCCGAGTTCCGTCACAAGGAGACCTTCGCCGACTTCGCCGACGCGGGCACCACGGATCCGCTCGAGCAGAAGGCCGCGGAGAACGACCTCAACTACGTCAAGCTGGACGGACAGGTCGGCATCATCGGCAACGGCGCCGGTCTGGTCATGTCGACCCTCGACGTCGTCGCCTACGCGGGCGAGAACCACGGCGGCGTCAAGCCCGCCAACTTCCTCGACATCGGCGGCGGTGCCTCTGCCGAGGTCATGGCCAACGGTCTCGACGTCATCCTCAATGACGAGCAGGTCAAGAGCGTGTTCGTCAACGTCTTCGGCGGCATCACCGCGTGTGACGCGGTCGCGAACGGCATCGTCAAGGCCCTGGAGATCCTGGGCGACGAGGCCAACAAGCCCCTCGTGGTCCGGCTCGACGGCAACAACGTCGAGGAGGGTCGCAAGATCCTCGCCGAGGCGAACCACCCGCTCGTGACCCTGGCCGACAACATGGACTCCGGCGCCGACAAGGCCGCCGAGCTGGCCGCCAAGTAAGAAGCTAAAGGACCTTACACACATGTCGATTTTCCTCAACAAGGACAACAAGGTCATCGTCCAGGGCATCACCGGCGGCGAGGGCAGCAAGCACACCGCCCGCATGCTCGCGGCCGGTACCCAGATCGTCGGCGGCGTCAACGCCCGCAAGGCCGGCACGACGGTGTCCCACAAGGACGCCGACGGTAACGACGTCGAGCTGCCCGTGTTCGGTTCCGTGAAGGAGGCCATGGAGGCCACCGGCGCCGACACGACGATTCTGTTCGTCCCGCCGCCGTTCACCAAGGACGCGATCATTGAGGCCGTGGACGCGGAGATCGGGCTCGCCGTGGTCATCACCGAGGGCGCCCCGGTGCTGGACACCGCCACCGCGTGGAACTACAACGTCGCCAAGGGCGGCAAGACCCGCATCATCGGCCCCAACTGCCCGGGCATCATCACGCCGGGCGAGTCGCTGGTCGGTATCACCCCGGCCAACATCGCGGGCAAGGGGCCGGTCGGTCTGGTGTCCAAGTCGGGCACCCTGACCTACCAGATGATGTACGAGCTGGCCGACTACGGTTTCTCGACCGCCATCGGCATCGGTGGCGACCCGATCGTCGGCACCACGCACATCGACTGCATCGAGGCCTTCGAGAACGACCCGGAGACCAAGGTCATCGTCATGATCGGCGAGATCGGCGGCGACGCCGAGGAGCGTGCGGCCGATTACATCAAGGCCAACGTCACCAAGCCGGTCGTCGGCTACGTGGCCGGCTTCACCGCCCCCGAGGGCAAGACGATGGGCCATGCCGGCGCCATCGTCTCCGGCTCCGCGGGTACCGCGCAGGCCAAGAAGGAGGCCCTGGAGGCCGCGGGCGTCAAGGTCGGCAAGACGCCGTCCGAGACCGCGCAGCTGGCCAAGGATCTTCTCGACGCCATGTGATCCGCCCGCGGTGGCCCTCCCGGCCACCGCGAGTGAGCAGGCCCCAGCGACCCCCGTCATCCCCGGATGGCGGGGGTCGCGGCGTGCCGGGGGTGCCCCGCGCCGGCGGGTATCTACGGTTGTCAGAGTGAGTCCCCCACGCGTCATCCGGCCCGCTGCGAGACGGTCGCCCGCGGGTGCCCGCTCGTTGTTGTGGACGGCGGCCGCCGCGGCGCTGCCCGTCATCGTCTCCGTACTGGTGCTGGCGGCGCTCACCCTGGCGGTTCTGCTGTTCACCGCCGACGGATTCGACTCGCTGTTCGCGGTGGTCGCGGTGGAGTGGCTGGTGGTCAACCGGGTGCCGCTGACCGTGGACCGGGTCGAGCTGGGGTTCCTGCCGTTGTTGCCCGCGCTGATCTATGTGGCGGTCCTGGCCCGGCAGACCCGTGCGGTGCTGGCGGACGTCGAGCAGCCGGGCCCGCGCGAGGCGGGGGCGGCGATGGCCGGTGTGACGCTGGCGGGGCTGTTGCTGACCGGGCTGGCGACGCTGCTGGTCGGGTCGGCCGCCTCGGATTTCGCGGTGCGCGAGTCGGCCCTGCCGACGGCGTTGCTGTGGACCGCGGGTGTGGGGATCGTGGGTTCGGGGCTGGGGGTGTGGCTGTACTTCCGTCGCGACCTGCGCGAGATACTGCCGCTGTGGGTGCGTGGGGGGATCCACCTGGGCGCCGCGTTCGTCGCCGCGACGTGGGCCGTCGCGACACTGCTGGTGCTGGTCGGACTGGTGATGGCGTGGGAGCCGGTGGGGTCGGTCCTGGAGATCGGCAAGGGCGTCGTGGGCGCGGCCGCGCTCGCGGGCATCTCGGTGGCGTACCTGCCCAATGTGGTGATGACCGGGGCCGCGCTCATGGTGGGCGGGGAGGCGCACCTGGGCGAGGCCTCCTACAGCGTGTTCGCGGTGTCCCGAGGGCCGATGCCGGAGGTGCCGTTGGCGGCCGTCCTGCCCACCACCAACCCGCACTGGGCCGTGCAGGGCCTGTTGCTCGTGACGGTGTTCGTGGCGGCCGGGCTCGCGAGGTCGGTCGCGCACTGGTTCCGCACGACGGGCGACGCCGTCAAGGCGACGTGGTTGGCCGCCGGGATCGTGGCCCTGGTGATCGCGGTGAGCCCGGTCATCGCGGGCGGTCGGCTGGGGATGCTGGGCATGGTCGGGACGGGCTCGCTCATCGCGGCGTCGATGGCCCTGGTGCTGTTCGGCATCATCGGGTCGGCGACGATCGCCTTGTCGTTGGCGGGCCTGACTCGGCGCCGCGAGCGGGCCGAGAGCGAACTCGAGCGGCGTCGTCGCCGCGCCGGGACCGCCCGGGTGGTCGAAGACCCGGTCGAGGACCCGGCGGAGTATCCGGTCGAGGACCCGACCGGGAGCGGGGTGGGCGAGGTCGGCGAGGCCAGCACGTCCGGTGTCGAGGACGCTGGTGTCGAGGACGCCGGGGTCGACAGCGCCGGGGTCGACGACGAGGTCGCCGCTTCCGACACCGCCGCGGAAGCCGAGGTGGACGCGCAGCCAGACCTCGACCCGGCTGCCGACGAGGACGCCACGGTTGCCGGGGGTCCGCCATCACCGGCGGTGGTCGAGGACCCACGGCCGGCGGAGGAGCAGCCCGCGGAGGGTCAGCCCGCCGAGGATCAGTCCGAGGAGGTCCGGGTCGACGAGGGCGAGTCCGAGGACACCCGGCGTGGGGACGCGGTGGCCGACGATGCCGAACCCGGCGATGCACAGTCCGACTCCGACGACCCGACCGGTCTGCCTGCCGAGGGCAGAGGGGCGGCCGACTAGACTCCCAGCCGTGGCCCGCGCTCCCGGTGGGTCTGAGGATCGACGGGTAGGAGAGCCGGACGTGGTCGGTAGCGAGACCCCCAGCGCCTCTCCACCTAGCGCCGGCTCCCCTGATGCCGACCCTGCCGGTGCCCGCCGCGTTGTCCTGATGGCGTCCGGTTCCGGGACCCTCGCGCAGAGCGTGCTCGACGCCGCCGACGCCCCCGGCTGCCCGTACCGCATCGTCGCGCTGGTCTCCGACCGCGACTGCGAGGCCGTCGCCAGGGCCGGCCGCGCCGACCTCCCGACGGCCGTC
>NZ_JAALDN010000536.1 GCF_014144855.1 Dietzia maris
CCGCGTCGACCAGGCGGAGGATCCGGCAGACATCGTCACCCGCTACACCGAGGGGCGGGTCGACGAGCGGTACCTGCGCGGGCGCAGCAGCTACTCGGCGGCCGTGCAGAGCGCCCAGCATCATGCCCGCGCGGTGGTGCCCGACGACCGCATCGACGCCTTCGCCCCGGTGCGCGTGGTCGAACGGGACGAGCACGTCGAGGTGACGCTCGAGGGCCCGCACGGTCCGGTCGAGGTGTGGCTGCGCGAAACTTACTCGGAGCCGATCTTCACGATGTGCCGGGCCCACGCCCCCGGGCCGGTCCGGCAGTGGGAGCTGATCGAGGTCAGGGGCGGCGGGTAGGGCCGGACGTCGGGGCGAGGTGGAGCGAGGATGGTCGAACCACGTGTGGCTCCGCGGAGACGTACCCGACCGCGGCTTCTCGCCGGCACTCCGCACGCGAAAGGACAGGCGACGTCGATGCAGCCGTTGATCCGCGCCGCGAGCCTGCGCGGGTTCGCTGAGCTCGTCACCGAACTCGGCGGGGATCCGGATCGGCTGCTCGCGCGGTTCGGCATCGAGCCAGAGACGTTGGCGGACGAGGACGGGCTGCTGTCGATCACCGACCACGACCGGATGCTCGATGTGGCGGCAGCCCACCTGCGCTGCCCGGACCTCGGTCTGCGGCTGGCCGAACGGCAGGACGTGACGATTCTCGGCCCCATCGCGCGCGCGATCGGACCGTCGCAGACCCCCGCGGAGGCACTGGAGTGCGCGGCTCGGTTCATGTTCGTGCACAGCCCCGCGCTGAGGATCGAGGTCGCCGACGACCCGTGGGGCCGGCGCGGCGTGATCGCCCTGACCTACCGCAAGGAGCTGACCGAGTCGCCGTACTCGCCGCAGGCCGCCGAGCTGGGGCTGGGGGTGTTCTACCGGGTGGCCGTGCATCTGGTCGGGCAGTCCACCGGGTTGCGGTCGGTGGAGGTGCCGCACGGACCACTCTCGCCGGTCGGCCGGTATCTGGGCTTCTTCGGCGTCGACGTGAAGTTCGACCGGCCCGCGGCCGCGCTGTGCGTCGACCGTCGGATGTTGGATGCCACGTTCGCCTCCGCGGATGAGGATCTCCGTCGCGCGGCCCTCGATTACCTGACGGGCTCGTACTCCGACCCGTCGGACTCGGTGGCTCACCAGGTGCGCCGCCTCGTGGGGGAGCGCCTTCCCGGCCGCGTCCCCACGCTCGCCGAGGTGGCCGGGGCGCTCCTGCTCCACCCGCGGACGCTGCAACGTCGCCTCGCCGCCGTCGACACCACCTACGGCCGGGTCGTCGACGACCTGCGTCGGGATCGCGCGCACCGGTTCATCACGACCAGCGACCTGTCCTTCACCCAGATCGCCGACCTGGTCGGTTTCGCCGAGCAGGCCACGCTCAGCCACGCGGCGCGCCGGTGGTTCGGTATGTCCCCCGGGGAGCTGAGGCGGACCACCAACCTGTCGCCCTGACACAAGTTTCCCGCCGCCGGACACCGGATGCTGGTGTCGACCGCGGGAACGACCGGCGCCCCCCGGGCGGCCACCCCATCGGCGAGGAGGAGCGAACGATGCTGCGCGAAGATCCACCGCGTTCGGACCAGGTGTCCGAACCCATGCTCGAGCAGATCGGCGCGCGGCCGATCCCCGAATTCGACGGCGTCCACGACGTGTGGCCGCGGGGCGAGCGGCTGAGGGCGGTGCGCTCGGCGGCCGCCGAGTACAAGAAGCGGTTCGTGCAGCAGGGGCAGGTGCGGGCGGTGCGGTCAGTCGACGTGGCCGGGGCGCCGTACCCGGTCAAGTACGCCTTCGACAACGCGGTGTCGGTGCCCAGCCTGCCGTTGGTCACCATGATCAACCGCATGGTGGTGGTCCAGTACGACGACTGGAACGGTCGGCCCCGCACCCTGGTGTTCGAGCCGACCGTCCCCGCCGGTTCCGCCAAGGCGCCGTTCTACGCCAATCTGGAGAGGCTGGTCGACGCCGTCCCCGGCGGCCGCCTGGCCAGCAAGGCGATTCTCAAGTACTTTAACGAGCCCGGCGAGGCCCTGGCCAAGGTGGGGCTGCGGCCGGAGGACGTGGACTTCCTCACGTTCGACCACCTGCACGTGCAGGACCCCCGGATGATTCTCGGCTCGAGCGAGGTGATCGCCGGCGAGCCGACGCCGCGCACCGCCCTGTTCGGCGACGCGCAGCTGCTCGTGCACCGCCGCGAACTGGCCACCCTGGAGGACCTGCACCCCATGCAATGGGCCTGGTACGTCGAGGACGGACTCGACGGCGTCCACCGGGACAGGTTCGCCGTGTTCGACGGCGACATCGAGCTCGGCCCCGGCATCGCCCTGCTGTGGACGCCCGGCCACACGGACGGCAACCACTCGCTGGTCATCAACACCCCGGACGGCGTGTGGGTGTCCTCCGAGAACGGCATCTCCCTGGACAACTGGCAGCCGGAGCTGTCGAAGATCCCGGGCGTGCGCCGCTACCACCGCGAGTACGGCCGCGAGATCTGCCCCAACGCCAACACCCTCGAGGACGCGCTGGACCAGTACGACTCCATGATCAAGGAGAAGACCCTCGCCGACCCGTGCCCGACCGACCCGCGCTGGCTGCAGATCCTGCCCTCCACCGAACTGGCGCCGTGGAAGCGTTTCTGGCCGGTGGTGCCGACGTACTGCCACGGTGGGATCTCCTACGGCGAGATCCGCGCCGGACTGAAGGACGGGAAGTGACGACGACGAGGATCCGCAGCGCGCTCGTGACCGGGGCCGGTCGCGGCCTGGGCCGAGATATCGCGGGCCTGCTGGCCGACCGCGGGTATCGCGTCATGATCACCGATCTGGACGAGCAGTCGTCCCGGACGGCGGCCGCGGAGATCGGGCGGGGTGCGCTCTGGGCCGCTGTCGACATCCGCGATCGCGGGCAGGTCGACGAGGCCCGGGACCGGCTGGTCGCGGAGACCGGGGGCGTGGACGTGTGGGTCAACAACGCCGGCGTCCTGCTCACCGGCCCGGCGTGGGAGCAGACCGACGAGCAGCGGCGGCTCATGCTGGACGTCAACGCGCTGGGGACGATCAACGGCACGGTCGCCGCGATCGAGGCCATGCGCGGCCGCAGCGCTGGTATCCCGGGCACCGGCGCGACCGGCAGTGGCGGGCACATCGTCAACATCGTCTCGCTGGCGGGGATCTCCGCGGTCCCGGGCGAGGCCGTCTACGCGGCGTCCAAACACGCGGTGATGGGCTTCAGTTCCAGCACGGCCGCCGACTTGCGGCTGGCCGGGGTGGACGATATCGACATCTCGTGCATCTGCCCGGACGGCATCTGGACCCCGATGCTCTTCGACAAACTCGAGGACCCGCAGGCGGCGCTGTCGTTTTCGGGTGTCCTCCTGCAGTCGGAGGACGTGGTGCGCGCGGTGGGCAGGGTGCTGGAGTCGCGGCGCCCGGTTACGGCCGTCCCGGCTAGGCGCGGGGCGCTGGCCAGGCTGGGTGCCGCGTTCCCCCGCCTGGCGTCCGCCCTCCTGCCGCTGATGGCCGCCAAGGGTCGCCGGAAGCAGCGCACTCTCCTACGAACGCAAGGATCGTCCCGCTCTTGACCACTCGGACAGACCCCTCCGTGATCATCCATCGTGAGGTCGACCTGCAGTCCCGGTTGCTCTACTGGGCCGGGCGGGCGACGCTCCGTCAGGTGTACCGCTTCTGGCCCATGACCGGCGCCGGGATCCGGGGGCTGGCCGAAGTCGAGCGCGGGTTCTCGCGACTGGCGGGCCCCGCCGGGGTGCGTGTGGAACGGACCGTGCTCGGCGGCACCGCGGCCGAGACGTCGACCCCCGATTCCGTCGGCCCGGACGCATTGGCCGACGTGACCCTGCTCTACCTCCACGGCGGCGCGTTCGTCTTCTGCGGCCCCGGCACCCACCGTGGGCTCTGCGGCCGGCTAGCGATAGACCTCGGCGTGACCGTGCACTCGCTGGACTACCGGATGCTGCCGGAGGTCGACCTGGCGACCGTGGTCGCGGATGCCTACGCCGGGTATCGCGCTCTGTCCGAGCAACTGCCCGCGGATCACCGGATCGTGGTGGCCGGGGACTCGGCGGGCGGGTACCTGGCCGCCGCGATCTGCGAGTTGGCCGCCCGCGATGGCGTCCGCCAGCCCGCCGCGATGGTGGGCTACTCGCCCCTGCTCGACGTCGATGGCGAGGTGCGTGAGGGGCCGTGGGCCACGCGCGACTCCTACCAACCGGCCGTCACGGTGCAGCGGTTCCAGAGGCTGTGGCAGCACCACGCCGACGGGCTGGAGAGCAGCCGTTCGATGCTCACCTGCGATCCGGAGGTGTTCCCGCCGACGCTGATCACCCTGGCTGCGGGCGAACTCGTGGAATCGGCCGCGCTCCAGCTGACCGAACGCCTCCACGCGGCCGGGCGGCCCGTCGAGACCCATCGGTGGTACTCGGCAGTCCACGCGTTCCCGGTGCTCGCCGGCCTGACCCCGCACAGCCGCCACGCCGGCAGGATCACGGCCGAGTTCTTGCGCCGGACGATGACGGCGCCGGTCTCACAGCGCCCTCTCTCAAGACATGCACGAGATGGGTCTTGACCGTGCCTTCGGACAGGTGCAGCGACTCGGCGGGCTGCCGGATGCTCGAGCCCCCTCGGCCACGGCGCGCAGGACCTCGGACTCCCGGTCCGTGAGCACCGGCCGAGGACCACGCATCCGGCTCAGTAGCCGGGCGGCGACCGCTTCGCCGCGACGATGCTCGTCCTGCCGCACGGTCTCTTCTACGGCCGCGTCGACCAGGCGGAGGACCCGGCAGACATCGTCACCCGCTACACCGAGGGTCGCGTCGACGAGCGGTACCTGCGTGGACGCAGTAGCCACTCGGCGGCCGTGCAGAGCGCCCAGCACCATGCCCGCGCGGTGGTGGGAGCTGATCGAGGTCAGGGGCGCGTAGGAAGCGTCAGTGCGTCAGACGGTCTCCACCACGGGCTCGGACAGGGAGTCGGCCGCGGCCTCGGCGGCGGTCTCCTCGAGCGGGATGGTGCAGGCCAGGGGCTCGCTGCCGGACCAGTCATGGCCCCAGTAGCTGTCGGCGGTGATGTTCTGGGGCAGGTACTGGTCCTCGTCCACCATGAGGCCGTCGTAGCCGAACTCGATGTCCCAGCCGCCGGGCGCGCGCAGGTAGTAGGACACCATCTTGTCGTTGGTGTGGCGGCCGAGGGTGGAGGAGATGCCGAACCCGTGCTCGGTGGTGCGCTCCATGGCCTGGGCGACCATGTCCATCTCGGCCACCTCGAGCATGATGTGCACGATCCCCGGGCCCATGTGCGGGGCGGGCATCACGGCGAAGCTGTGGTGGCGCGGGTTGACGCCCATGAACTGGATGCGCAGCGGCGGCATGCCGGGGGCGGCCGGGAACGGGAACGCGCCGCGGGTGTGGAAGCCCAGCACGTCGCGGTAGAAGCCGATGGTGGCGTCGTAGTCGGTGGTGGGGACCACGAGATGGCCCAGGCCCAGCTCGTCGGTGACGAACTCGGTGCGGTACTTGGTGGAGACCTTGGAGTGGTCCAGCTCGGCGCCGTGGAAGATCTCCAGGCGCTGGCCGCAGGGGTCCTCCAGGGTGATGGCGCCGTCGACCTTGATGGCCTGCGTCTCGTCGTGGGTGAGGTCGCGGTAGGCGATGCCGTGCTCGGTGAGGGTGGCCCGGACGCGGTCCAGGGCGATCTCGTCGCGCACCTCCCAGCCCACCGCGGCGAGGTTGTCCTTCTCCGCGCGGCGCAGGGTGATGCGGCGGGCGCGCTCGTCGAGGCGCAGGTGGAGGGTGTCGTCGTCGCCGCCGGCGCCCACGCCCAGGTCCAGCACGTCGTGGGCGAGGGTGCGCCAGCGGTCGAGGTCGGTGGTGTCGATGGTGAGGTAGCCGAGGGCACGGATGTCGCCCATGGGGTGTCCTTTCGAGAGGTGGTCCCGGCGCGCCGGGGGTGTCACCGCGGGGGAGCGCCGCACGCGCGCCCGGGTGGGGATGAGGACACTGTGGCGCGGGTGTGGTGCGCGTCACC
>NZ_JAALDN010000537.1 GCF_014144855.1 Dietzia maris
GCGCCCGCGGCGCCGCCGTGCTCAGCTGCGCCCCGGGGGCGGCAGCCGACGCGGCTCAGCGGTCGAGGTTGACCAGGCCGAGCTGAGCGGCCTTGACCAGACGACGCGGCAGCGCCACCGGGCGGCCGTCGATCTTGGTCTCCTGGAGGGCGACGTTGTCGGCCTTCCACTGGGACCGGCGGGAGTGGGTGTTGGCACGCGAGAGGCGGCGCTTCGGAACTGCCATGATTATCGTCCTCGGGGTCTAGGAGGGTGGTCGGGGCGCGGACGCCCCGCTGCTCACTTGCGGCGGGTGCGGTTGCCGTAGCGACGCTGGAACTTCTCGACGCGGCCGGCGGTGTCCATGACGCGCTGCGCGCCGGTCCAGAACGGGTGCGACTCGCTGGTCACGTCCACGACGATGAGCGGGTACGTCTGACCGTCCTCCCACTCGACCGTGCGGCTGCTGGTCGCGGTGGAACGGGTGAGGAACTTGGTGCCCGTGCCCGAGTCCTGGAAGACCACCGGGTGGTAGTCGGGGTGAATGTCGTTCTTCATACTGGATCCCTCTAGCTCGGTAGAAGTCTGTGGGTCTGGCGCTCGCTCCTGCAAGAGCGCGCAATTGCCAGTGGCCGAACCGGGGATCCCGGTGTCAGCACACGCATCGGTAGATCGTACCCGTAGGATGGCCGGGCACCCAATTCGTGCGGCGCGGACATCCGGCCGCCGGAGCCGGTCCGGCCGCCTTTATGCCCACTGACGTGCCGATTACCGTTTCACGCGGTCGGGCCGTAAACTAGACCATCGCTGTTGTCTGCACGTTTGCTATCGCCTCTCACGGTGCTCGCGACGTGGCGGTAAGCCCCCCGTACGGCCCAGGCCGACCGAGGGCGCCCCCTCCGCCGCGCGCCACCGCAGGACGGGGCGGAAGGAGAACCACGCCATGTCGGCGCATTGCCAGGTAACGGGACGGAAGCCGGGTTTCGGCAAGTCCGTCTCGCACTCACACCGCAGGACCAACCGTCGCTGGAACCCGAACATCCAGCGCCGTAGCTACTTCGTGCCCTCCGAGGGTCGTCGCGTCACGCTGACGGTCTCTACCAAGGGCATCAAGACCATCGACCGCGATGGCATCGAGGCCGTCGTGGCCCGCATCCGCGCCCGTGGGGAGAAGATCTGAGATGGCCCGTAACGACATCCGCCCCATCATCAAGCTGAAGTCCACGGCCGGTACCGGGTTCACGTACGTGACCCGCAAGAACCGTCGCAACAATCCGGACCGCATCGTCCTCAAGAAGTTCGACCCGGTCGTCCGTAAGCACGTCGAATTCCGAGAGGAGCGCTGACTCGTGGCCAAGAAGTCCAAGATCGCGCGCAACGAGCAGCGCAAGGCCAAGGTCGCCCGGTTCGCCGAGCGTCGCGCCGAGCTCAAGGCAATCATCAAGAACCCCGAGAGCACGGACGAGGCACGTATGGATGCCCAGACCGCTCTCAACAAGATGCCGCGTGACGCCTCGCCCGTGCGGGTGCGTAACCGCGACGTCGCCGACGGTCGCCCCCGCGGCTACCTCCGCAAGTTCGGCCTCTCCCGCGTCCGCATGCGCGAGATGGCCCACCGTGGCGAGCTGCCCGGTGTCACGAAGTCGAGTTGGTGAGTAGGTAACCATGGCTAAAGCACGTAGCACCCCGTCCAAGAAGATCCGCGCCCAGGAGGGCCGTCGACCCAAGAAGAACCCGTTGAAGGTGGCGGGTATCGAGACGGTCGACTACAAGGACGTCAACACCCTCCGTACGTTCATCTCCGATCGCGGCAAGATCCGTTCGCGTCGGGTCACCGGCCTCACGCCGCAGCAGCAGCGTCAGGTCGCCGTCGCGGTCAAGAACGCCCGCGAGATGGCCCTGCTGCCGTTCACCAGCCGCTGAGTCACCACTCGGCGCGGGTGAACCGGACCGCCCGTCCCGCCTGCGGCCTCTAGCCGCCGACTCAGGCAACAGCAACCCGATCGGGGTCGTGCCTCCTCACGCAGGAGTGCGCGACCCCGATCGGCGTTACCGCGTCTACCTCTCCCCCTCCCCTCCCCGACACCAGGAGTCCACCCGTGGCCGGCGTCCTCAACGGCTTCGCCGTCATCGTCGCGCTGGTCGCGCTGGGCTGGATACTCGCCCGCACCCTGGTCCTCGGCACGGACGCGCACCTGGTGCTCAACCGGCTCGTCTTCTACGTCGCCACCCCGGCACTGCTGTTCGACTCCCTCGCCCGCACCACCCTCGACCAGGTCTTCACCGGCGTGTTCGTGGTGTCCGCGGTGTCGGCGATCATCGTCGCGGTCCTGTACGTGGCGATCGCCCGGCTGTGGCTCAAGCGCCCGGCGGCGGACCTCGTGGTGGGTGCCCTGTCCGCCGGCTACGTCAACTCCGCCAACCTCGGCATCCCCATCGCGCTGTACGTCCTCGGGGACCTCGGGTTCGTCATGCCGCTGCTGCTCTTCCAGGTGGTGGTCCTCCAACCGGTCGCAATCGCCGTGCTGGAGCGGGCCGCGCGGGCCGAGGGGTCGGACGGCGGCGGGGACGGGGGCGCGCTCGGTGCGCTACTGCAGTCGGTCCGCACCCCGATCGTCCTCGCTGCGCTCGCGGGCGTCGTCGTCGCCGCCCTGCCCTGGACGCCGCCCGAGACTCTCCTGGAGCCCGTGCACCTGGTCGGCCAGATCTCCGTCCCCGGCGCCCTGCTGGTGTTCGGCATGTCGCTCTACGGAGTCAAGGTGCTCGAGGCCGGCGCCTCGCCCCGCCGGGAGATCTTCCTCGCGAGCGCACTCAAGCTCGTCGCCCACCCCGTGCTCGCGTACGCCATCGGCGCCGGGCTGATGGGCATGCAGGGTCACGAGCTTCTCACGGTGGTGGTCGCCGCCGCGTTGCCCACCGCGCAGAACGTCCTCGTGGTCGCGACCCGGTACGGACACGGGACACTGCTGGCCCGGGACTCCGCCGTCCTCACGACCCTCGGCGCGCTGCCGGTCCTCTTGCTGGTCTCGGCGCTACTGGCCTGACCCGGCGGCGATCACGCCGGTGAACACGATCGCGTTGTTGACGCCGTGGAGCACGATGCCGGGCACGATCGACCGGTACCACTCGGCCATCGCGCACAGTGAGATCCCCACCACCAGCAGGTACGGCAACGCCGGGGGCAGCAGGTGCACGGCGGCGAACACCGCTCCCGCGAGCGTGATCCCCGCGACGGCCCGCAGCCGCGCCCGCAGGGCCGGCAGCACGATGCCGCGGAACACGACCTCCTCCGCCACCGGGATGAGCACGGCGACGGTCAGCAGCCCGAGGGCGGCGAACACCGGCCCGCCGGCC
>NZ_JAALDN010000538.1 GCF_014144855.1 Dietzia maris
CCCGGCTACTTCATCGGTGAATTGAGGCTAAGTCACGAGAGAAAGCTTTCGACGCGTCGAATGACGGCCCAGAGGACCCTGTGCGCGGGCCCCGTCCGGGCGTCGACTTCACGGTCCTCGTGCCCACCACGATCATCGCTCTCATCGTGGTGATCTGGGGCGCCATGTACACCACTTCGTTCGAGAACGCCGCCGGTGAGGCGTTCTCGTTGGTGGTGGACACGGTGGGATGGCTGTTCATCCTCGTCTCCACCACGGTCGTGGTCTACGCGATCTACCTGGCCCTGTCCCGGTTCGGCGGCGTCCGGCTGGGTGGGGACGACGAGAAGCCGGAATACTCCACCCGGTCGTGGATCGCCATGATGTTCGCCGCGGGTATGGGGATCGGGTTGATGTTCTACGGCGTGTCCGAGCCGCTGACCCACTTCCAGGAGCCGCCGCCGGGGCAGGAGCAGCAGTACGACGTGGCCATGGCCACGACGACGTTCCACTGGACCCTGCACCCGTGGTCGATGTACGCGATCGTCGGGCTCGCGCTCGCCCTGGCCGCCTACCGCTTCAAGCGCGGCCACCTCATCTCCCAGGCGTTCGTTCCGCTCATCGGCGAGAAGCGGGCCGCGGGATGGATCGGCAAGGTCCTCGACATCGCGACCGTCGTCGCGACCATCTTCGGCACCGCGGCCTCGCTCGGCCTGGGTGCGCTGCAGATCCGGGCCGGGCTCAACGAGACCGGCGCGATCAGCGGTGGCGGCATCGCCCTGGTCGTGGGCGTCATCGTGGTCCTGGGCCTGGTGTTCCTCGCCTCGGCCGCCTCCGGGATCAGCCGCGGTATCCAGCTGCTGTCGAACATCAACCTCATCCTGGCGGTGTCGCTCGCGCTGTTCGTGGCGATCTTCTCCGGCGCCCTGTTCTTCATGCTCGACCTCATCCCCACCACGATCGGCACCTACTTCTCCGACTTCTTCGACATGGCCTCGCGTACCGCGGTGAGCGAGAACGGTGAGGCCGCCGAGTGGCTCTCCGGGTGGACGGTCTTCTACTGGGCGTGGTGGATCTCCTGGTCGCCGTTTGTTGGCATGTTCCTGGCCCGTATCAGCCGTGGGCGCACTGTTCGCGAGTTCATCATCGGCGTGGTCCTGATCCCCAGCACCCTGTCGGTGGTCTGGTTCTCCATCTTCGGCGGCTTCGCCCTCTACCTCGAGGAGGCCGGACGCAGCGTCTTCGGCGACGGGTCGCTCGAGCCGCAACTGTTCAACCTGCTCCGCGAGCTGCCGCTCGCGCCCGTACTCATGGTGGTGGCGATGGTCCTCATCGCCATCTTCTTCATCACCTCCGCGGACTCGGCGTCGATCGTCATGGGCGGGATGGCCCAGCACGGCGTGGAGGAGCCGACCCGTTGGCTCGTCATGCTCATGGGGTCGTTCACCGCCGCCGTGGCGATCATCATGCTGGTGGCCGGTGACGGTGGCGGCAACGCCCTGTCGAGCCTGCAGAACATGACGATCATCGCCGCCTCGCCGTTCGTGCTGGTGCTGATCGCGCTGTGCGTGTCCATCCACAAATCGCTCTCGCGAGATCCCGCGGCCGAGGAGGCCTGACGCGGTCCCGGCCCCCGCGGACGTGACCACTAGTCTGTAGCCCATGGCGAAGACAGTCCTGACCGCGGTCGCATGGCCGTACGCGAACGGCCCCCGGCACATCGGACACGTCTCGGGGTTCGGGGTGCCGTCGGACGTCTTCTCGCGCTACCAGCGGATGGCAGGCAACGACGTCCTCATGGTCTCGGGCACGGACGAGCACGGCACGCCGCTGCTCGTGCAGGCCGAGAAGGAGGGCGTGCCGGTCCAGGAGCTAGCGGACCGCTACAACCGGGTGATCGTGGACGACCTCGCCGGCCTGGGGCTGAGCTACGACCTGTTCACCCGCACCACCACGCGGAACCACTACGCGGTGGTGCAGGAACTGTTCCGGGGCCTGCACGCGAACGGCTACATGGTCGCCAAGACCACCACCGGTGCGGTGAGCCCGTCCACCGGGCGGACCCTGCCGGACCGCTACATCGAGGGCACCTGCCCCATCTGTGGTGACGACGGCGCCCGCGGGGACCAGTGCGACAACTGCGGCAACCAGCTCGACCCGGCCGACCTGAAGAACCCGGTCTCCAGGATCAACGGCGAGACCCCGAAGTTCATCGAGACCGAACACTGGTTCCTCGACCTGCCCGCCCTCGCGGACTCGCTGGGGGACTGGCTCAAGGGACGCAAGGACTGGCGACCCAACGTCCTCAAGTTCTCTCTCAACCTGCTCGAGGACCTGCGCCCGCGTGCCATGAGTCGCGACATCGACTGGGGGATCCCCATCCCGGTGGAGGGGTGGCAGGACCGCGGCGACAAGAAGCTCTACGTGTGGTTCGACGCCGTGGTCGGCTACCTGTCCGCCTCCATCGAGTGGGCGTGGCGTTCCGGGGAGCCCGAGGCGTGGCGGCGCTGGTGGACCGACCCCGAGGCCGTGTCCCACTACTTCATGGGCAAGGACAACATCACCTTCCACTCCCAGATCTGGCCGGCCGAGCTCATCGGCTACGACGGCCGGGGCGCCCACGGCGGCGAGCCCGGGGCGCTGGGCGCACTGAACCTGCCCACCGAGGTGGTCTCGTCCGAGTTCCTCACCATGTCCGGGTCCAAGTTCTCGTCCTCGCGCGGCGTGGTGATCTACGTACGCGACTTCCTGGCCGAGTTCGGCCCCGACGCGCTGCGCTACTTCATCTCGGTCGCGGGCCCGGAGAACCACGACACCGACTTCACCTGGGACGAGTACGTGCGCCGCACCAACTCCGAGCTGGTCGGCGGCTGGGGCAACCTCGTCAACCGCACCGTGTCGATGGCACACAAGAACTTCGGCGAGATCCCGCGGCCCGGCACCCTGACCGACGTCGACGCCGAGCTGCTGCGCGAGGCGGAGTCGGCCTTCGCCACCGTCGGCGCGCACCTCGAGCGCTCGCGGTTCAAGGCCGGCGCCACCGAGGCCATGCGCATTGTCGGCGCCGCCAACCGCTACATCGCCGCCACCGAGCCGTGGAAGCTGGCCAAGGAGCCCGACCAGCGCGAGCGTCTGGGCACCGTCCTGCACACCGCACTGCAGGTGGTCTCCGACGCCAACACGCTGCTCACCCCGTACCTGCCGTCGGCCTCGCAGCAGATCCACGGCGCGATCGGCGGGCAGGGCGTGTGGGCCGCCGCCCCGCAGGTGCACGAGGTCACCGACGACATGCCGGTCGAGCTCGTCGGAGAGGGGCTGCCCGACGCGGGCCGCAGTTACCCGGTGATCATGGGTGACTACGCCGCCGAGCAGGCGCGGTGGGCGCGCACCGAGATCACCCCGGGCACCCCGCTGGCCAAGCCCAGCCCGCTGTTCGCCAAGGTCGACCCCGAGTTGGCCGAGACCGGGCCGAGCTGGGCGCCCATCCAGCAGGAGGACTGAGGCGACCGTATGGGTAAGCGCAAGCCCCGGCCCACCCCCGTCCTGCCCGAGTCGCTACCCGGGCTCGTCGACGCACACACGCACCTCTACTCCTGCGGACACCGCACCGCCGACGAGGTGCGCGCCGCCGCAGACCGCGCCGCGCTCGCCGGGGTCGCGGCCCTGGTCACGGTGGGTGACGACCTGGCCGAGTCCGAGGCCGTCGTGGCCGCCGC
>NZ_JAALDN010000539.1 GCF_014144855.1 Dietzia maris
GCGAGACCGGCACGGATCGACGTTCGAGGTCGCCGACCAGGTCGACGGCGTGGTCGAGGGTGGTGTCGCGGAGTCCCGAGACCGAGACGATGAGGCGCGGGGTCATGGGGGGATCGTGTCAGGGAGTGATGACGCGGTGACGACGGCGAGGTGTACTCCAGATTGCCGAGCCCGACACAGTACCGAGACCGACATAGTGCCGACCCGACACAGTGCCGAGACCGATATCCCCGCCGGCGCGGTCAGATCGGAAGTGTCTCCTCGAGCGCGTCCACCAGTTCGGGGGCTCCGGGCTCGACCTTGGGACGGAACCGTCCGACGACCTCCCCCTCGGGCGAGAGCAGGAACTTCTCGAAGTTCCACTGCACGTCCCCCGCCTCACCGTCGGAGTCGGCCACCTTGGTGAGCTCGACGTAGAGCGGGTGTCGGTCGGGCCCGTTGACGTCGACCTTGGCCGCGAGCGGGAAGGTGATCCCGTACTTGCCGGAGGTGAACTCCTTGATGGCGTCCTCGTCACCCGGCTCCTGGCCCATGAACTGGTTGCAGGGGAACCCGATCACGAAGAGGCCGCGGTCGCGGTAGTCGTCCGCCAACTCCTGCAGCCCCTCGTACTGCGGGGTGAGCCCGCACTCGCTGGCGACGTTGACCACGAGGACCGCGTGGCCCGCGTAGTCGCCCATGCTGGCCTGCTCGCCGTCGATGGTGGTGAACGAGATGTCGTGAATGCTTCCGCTACTCATGTGATCCAGCCTACCCACGACGGACCATTGACATATCGTTGGGTTTTCCCAACACTTAGATACATGAGCCCAGTCCGACGGGGAGAAAAGCTCCCCATTCACAACCGGATCGCCGTGTTGCGGGCCGAGCGCCGCCTGAGCCGTGCGGCGCTCGCCGAGCAGATCGAGGTCAACCCCCAGACCGTGGGGGCGCTCGAGAGAGGCGACCACTACCCGAGCCTGGATCTGGCCTTCCGGATCTGCGCGGTCTTCGACCTGCCGGTCGAGGCCGTGTTCTCCCGCGAGGAGTTCCGACCGATGTCCGCCGAGATCTACCGCCCCACCCGAGAGGACCGATCATGACCTCCAACCGCGTCGACACCCTCACCCGATCCGAGCAGCGATTCGAGAAGATGCAGACCCGGACGGAGGGCAGACTCCCGTCGTGGCGTACCCCGGGACGTCGCCGACTGCTCGTCCGCCTGAACTGGGCGAGCCTGGCGATCATGGCCGCGATCGCGGTGGCGGGTTACTTCTGGTTCCCGATCATCCTGGCCTGGCTCCCCATGACCGTGGTGATCTGCGTGGTCTGGACGATGCTGCGCATCACCATCGACTCCAAGGACACCGCCCCCGCCCGATACCTGGACGAGTTCGAGCTGGCGACGCTCCTGCAGGCCCGCTCTCAGTCGCTCTCGCTGGTCACGGGCGGACTGTTCGTGATCTCGATGGTGCTGATCTTCGGTTCGAGCTTCGAGATCGGCGACGGACACCGGCTCGCCTACGTGATGGGAGGCCTCGGCATCCTCACGTTCCTGGCCGGGGCGGTCATTCCCGCAGCCGCGATGACCCGCACCATGCCCCCCGAGAGCGCGGACGACTTCGCGCCCGCCGCCGCCGACCACACCGCCTGATCCCCAGGAGATCCGCTACCCCGATTCCGGATCCGCTACCCCGATGGGACCAGCGGATCCCGAATTGGAGTAGCGGATCCTCGGGGTGGGGTGGGCGCTGGGCGGGGTGGGCGCT
>NZ_JAALDN010000540.1 GCF_014144855.1 Dietzia maris
CGGGTGTCCACCAGAGCGGGAACGGTCCACTCTGGCAAAAACTCTGGCCGAAGCTGCCAGAACGCCTCCAGCGCGCTCACGTGCAAGTAGACGACACGTTGGGGGAGTACTCGTGATCGACTTCGACGCCGCCCGCACCCGCTTCACCGAGAAGATCGACATCCGCCGCGAACGTGAGCAGGAGGCCGCGGAGAGCAACCCCTGCGACCACGCGTGGCAGATCTTCCGCGAGACCATCCGCTCGGACAACGACAACTTCCACGGGACCGCTCACTACCGGGTGAAGGCCTGCCCGAAGTGCCGAACGAAGAAGCGCCTCGAGTTGGTCGTACAGCCTTAACCCTCCTCCTCCCGAAGCGCCCGCACCGACTCAGGCATTTCAGAGCACGAGTCCTGCCCCACGTGCTCGTAGTCGCTTGCATCGCCCACGATTCCGACTTGATCCATGAGGGTCTCGTACCCGCCGCGGTAGGCGATACCTCCCAGTCCACGTTCGTAGACGCGGTGCAGGAAATCCCCCTCGTTCTTCTCGGAGCTGATCACGTAGGGGCCGCTGTCATCGGTAGCCCGGTGCGCATCAGAGGGGAACGGGAGCACACCGATCAGCAGCGCAGCTTGGAACTCGCTCACGTACCACGGAGGGGCACCGTAGTAGTACCAAGTCGCAGCGCAGACGCCGTAGATGTTCGGGCCGAACTGCGCGAAATTGAGATACAGCTCGAGCACGCGATCCTCGGGAACCATCCTGGCCATGCCGAGGGCGATCAGTAGCTCGACGCCCTTGCGCTCCACCGACCGCTCCTCGCTGAGATAGAGGTTCTTGACGAGCTGCTGGTGGATGGTCGATCCGCCCACAATGTCTCGCTCTCCAGCCAGGTAGCGCTGCGCCGTATCGGCAAACGCAGCCCAGTCGACCGCGCCGCTTCGCACGCCGATCTGCGCGTCCTCGATAGAGATCGCCGCGGCAACCAAGTAGCGGCTGATGTGGTCCATGCCCACCCACTGGTGGATCGGGTCGGGGCTCCGGTCCATGAAGGCTGTCGACTTTGGAGTGTTCCAGCGGACCCCGCCGGCTGCCCACGCCCACGTGCCCGCTCCACCCACGAGCGCGAGCGCGAGAACCACGGAGACAATTGTCCGGCCATGCCCAGCGAGCTTTTTCATCCAATCGGCAATGTCGTAGATCGGTCCGAGTAGGTTCCGGAAGATCCACGTCCAGAAGCGATAACCCCGGGGCTCGTCCTCAGGCTCGGCCTGCCGCTCTGGTTCATCGTCGTAGTCGAGGTAGAAGACCTCGGTGTCGGCGTTCGCCGGGTCGTAGGGTCCCTCGCTGTAGGCAGTGGCGGTCATGGTGGCCCCCAGGCGGTGCAAGCCCCCGGTCGAGTTGGACGACCGGGTTGGACCAATTATCCGAGAGGCGAATTACCTGGTCAACGCCGTCACCTTAGTTCGCCGTTACCACTGCCACGTAGCGTGCTCCGCTAATTACTCGGGATTAATGTGGCTGGCAGTCAGTCGACAATCCAACGATTTTAGATCGCGTCGCCGCGATAGCCAGGTGACGCCCGAGCTCGGGTGGCCCGGCCCGCTCCCGGTACCACTCAGGAGCTTGGATCGCGCGGTTAAACCCTGACGAGCGGAGCGGCTGTCCTGGGGAATGCGAGTGGTTCTGCCTTCGGATTGGTAGCAGTGCTCAAGGTCGTTCGGTCGTTCGGCCAAGTACTGCCGATCTAGTGTGTACCCTGCTCGCTGTGAAACCTGACGCTTCTAAAGTTCGCCTTGGCGACAACAAAGACCAGATCATCAAACTGCTTGACGAGTTAGTCTTGCGCCCCCGACTCGAGCTGATTAAGTGGTCGCGGATAACGAAGCAGACGCCCAACATTAAGATCGGCTACCCAGGTCAGCATCTGTCTTCGCTGGTCACAGGAGTGGAAGGTAGCCGGACTGGAGCCAGAGGGCATGACCTGATGGATGGATCTGAGGTGAAGTCTTGCTCTCGGATCGATCAGCTGGACAAGTGCAAAGAGTGCAAGGGGGCCGTGGCGCGGCTAGAAAATGAGTGTCCCGAGTGCGGCAGTACCAACATCAAGCGCAACAACGATTCCAAGTGGCTTTTCAGCATTCGGACCGAGTCAGAGCTCGAGCTGCTAACTCGGAGGGTCGAGCGTGTCCTGCTGATGATCGGTGATCATCCGAACTTCGACCAGGGCGACTACTCAACACTTCGTTTCCAGGCTTTCGAGATATGGCCTGGGCACGAGCGTCATCGGCACTTCGTCACGTTAATGGAGAACTATTACCACAATCTGTATCTGGGTCATAAAGCCAAGAATGCCGCTGCGACTCCTGCGCCAAAGAACTTCTGGCCTTACTCGTTCCAGTACTACATGTGCAATCCGATTAAGACCTTCAGTTGCACGGTTGTCAATTCGGACACCGCCCCGGTTGCCACCGTTGACTACTTCCTCGATCCGAAGGCGGACCGAGAGCCCTTGGCATCCGAGCTGATGCCGGGAGCTTTACTCAACACCACCGAGCTCAATCAACTTCTAAAGCTTGGTGACGCCGAGCTCGATCAGTTCCTGACTGATGACGTCTCACCTCAGAAATTCAGGGCGATGCCTGATGGCAAGCGGAAGAAATCGCTAGCACCACTGGACGAACGGGCGCGATCTAGGTTTACTCTTCGCGATACGGACGTGCCAACGCCCCACTCGTCTCCCTATAGTCGCTCCACTGTGAGCTAGAGCGGCAACGTTTCTTGCGGTGCGTGCTCAGCGATGCGCTTCTGCGCAAGCTCCACGTATTTTTCATCCTTCTCGATCCCGATATAATTTCGGTCGAGATTTAGACAGGCAAGAGCGGTTGATCCTGATCCTGCGAAGGGGTCGAGAACAGTCATACCAGGACTGGAGCTGGCAGTCACCAGTCGCTCGATCAGATGTACCGGCTTCTGAGTCGGGTGATGTCGCTTCTCGCTCCAGAAGTCGATGTCTCGCCAGACGTTGGTGTGGCCCATCTCAATGTTAAAGACCTGGCCGATCTCAGAGTAGGGAAGGTCGAACTCGAGCACCTCTGCAAGTCTGCCCCACATCTCCTCGGTGGGGACCTGGGCCAGGATGTTATTTCCAGTGTATAGCGACCATACCCCGCCACCATTCGTCTTTACGCCTAGACGTTGATTGATCTCATGGTTTTTAAGTCCCATGGTCTTTTGGCGGTCTTTTAGAAAGTCCTTGATGAACGGTTTTGCATTATGCACAAAAAACCAGATCGTCTCTGTTACATTCGGAAACTGCTTGTAGCGACTAGTGTGCCGTCCACCCAACGCCCGTTTCCCTTTGTCGATGATGATTTCTTGTCGGAATAAGAAATTGCGTTCGGCGAAAGCTTGGTAGAGGTAGATGAGGTTTCGGGTATAGCCGAAGATGTAGACGCTTCCGGATAGCTTAATGACCCGCGCCACCTCATCGAGCCACTGCACGCACCAATCCACGTAGTCGTTCTTGGTTCGCCATTCGTAGTCCCATCGTTCATTGGCGATCTTCCAGTATGGCGGATCGATGATCACCAGGTCGACAGACCGGTCAGGCAGCTGTGTTAGTGCTTCGATGCAGTCTGCGTGCACGATCTCGTTCAAAAAACTTGTCACAGAGGTGTCCTACGGGCCGGTGGCGAACGGGGCGGACGGTCAGTGTACTCCGCGGTCCCAGACCCCCCCTACACACGCTGGCGCGGCCCGCTGCTAGGGCGTGTCTCCCATAGCTGAGCGGTGAC
>NZ_JAALDN010000541.1 GCF_014144855.1 Dietzia maris
GCTCCTTGGCCCACTTGTAGTCGGCCTTGCCCGCGGGCGAGCGTCGGATCTCGGTGACGTCGACGATCACCTTGGGGACCTTGTAGTTCGCCAGGGACTCGCGCAGGAACGCCGAGAGCTCCTCCTGCTCGGCCGACATGCCCTCGCGGAACGACACGACCGCGGCGACCTTCTGGCCGTACCGCTCGTCGGGAGCACCGGCGACCAGCGCGTCATGGACGGCCGGGTGCGCCTTGAGCGCCTGCTCGACCTCCTCCGGGAACACCTTCTCGCCACCGGTGTTGATGCAACCCGAGCCGCGGCCCAGGAAGACGATGGTCCCGTCCTCGCGGATCTGGCCCATGTCACCGAGCACCGCCACCCGCTGGCCACCGACCTCCGGGAAGGTCTTGGCGGTCTTCTCCGGATCGTTCCAATAGCCGAGGGGGACGTGGCCGCGTCGGACGATGTACCCGACCTCGTCCGACCCGGGCGTGATCGGACGGTTCGACTCGTCGATCACCCCGAGGCGCGGGGTGGGGGCCAGGAGCATCTCACCCTGCTCGTTGAGGTTCATCTCGCCGTCGTTGCCGGTCTCGGACGCGCCGAAGTTGTCGCGGATGATGACGTTCGGGAACGCCTCGATCAGCCGGTCGCGGGAGGTCTTGGACCAGATGCCGCCGCCGGACGCGACCATGAACATGGCGCTGAAGTCCTTGGTCTCCTTGGCCGCGAGCAGGGCATCGGTGATCGGGACCGCCATGCCGTCGCCGACGAACATCAGCAGCTGGGCCTTGTACTCGGCGGTCGCGTCCACGATCACCTCGGCGTCGAAGTCGCGGAACATGACCAGGTGGCCGCCCAGGTTGACGAAGGTCAGCAGGGTGAACAGGCCGGCGCCGTGCATGAGCGGGGCCGAGATGACGATCTTGAAACCGCCCTCGGGCGAGACGTTGTCCGCGACCTCCTGCGGGCTGTGCCGCTTGTCGCCGTACGGGTTACCGCCGGACAGGCACGCGTAGTAGTAGTCCGACATGTGCCACTGGACGCCCTTGGGGAACCCGGTGGTGCCGCCCGTGTAGACGATCCAGTGGTCGTCGCCGCGCACGGGATCGAAGTCGCGCTCCGCGGACTGTCCCGGCAGCTCGGCGTCCACGTCGACGACCGTCAGGCCGTTCTCGGCGCAGGCGTCGGCGAGGACCTGCGGGACGCCACCCACGACGAGGACCGTGCGGGCGGTCTCGAGCTTGGGCACGGCGGCGGCCATGGTCTCCGCGAACTCCGCGTCGACCAGGACGGCGACCGACTGCGAGTCGTTGAACAGGTAGACCAGCTCGGCCGGGGTGTAGCGGTAGTTGACGTTGATCCCGGCCACCCGGATCTTCATGGCCGCGACGATGGCCGCCATGTGCTCGGCGCTGTTCTTCATGTACAGCGCGATATGGCTCTGCGGCTCCGCACCGTGGGCCTTGAGGAGATGACCCATCCGATTGGCGAGCTCGTCGATCTGACGGTAGGTGTAGTCGACCCCGTCCATCGTGAGCAGGAGGTTGTCCGGGATCTTGTCGGCCACGGCCTCGAAGACGGCGGCCTCGTTCATCTCCGGATTGGTCCCGGCGAGGGGATCGGTGGACTGGTCGGCTGCTGCATCAGTCATCGGGCGGGTCCTTTGCACGCGGGGGCTAACTGTGTCGTCTCTCACATTGTGACCTGAACTTGTTCTCATGTCCAGACGCCGGTCTGACCTGCGCCGATCTCAGATTGCTGGAACAGGTTCTATTCACTATAGGCGGCCGCACCGGCAGGTCGCTGCAGCGGTGGGGCCGGGGAGGGCCTACATTGCGAACATGAGCGGATCACGGTCCAGAAATCCCGGCCCGCCGTACGACGGCGGTCTCCGGCTGCCGCGTTCGACGGGGTCGGGTGACGTGCCGCAGGATGGCCGTCGCTCGTCGGCGCGGGAGGCCGACCGGCCCTCGCGGCGGCGCGGCCCGACCCTGCACGGCC
>NZ_JAALDN010000542.1 GCF_014144855.1 Dietzia maris
TCACGGCGCGCGCGGTGCGCAGCACGACCCGCCACCCGCGGTCCGGCGCGTCCACCCGACCGCGCCGCTCCAGCTCCCACCGACTCGCCGTCACCCTCATCACCGTGTAGCGCCCGGGGCGCGACGAGCGCACCACGAGCTGGGTGTAGCCGGTCGCCACCGCGCGGTCCCCGTCCAGCAGCACGACCGGCAGGCCGGGGACGTGCCCGCACCCGTGCGCGATGAGTCCCTGGTGCGCGTCCCCGTGCACCATCTCCCGCAGCCCCTCGTGCCCCTCGAGTACGCCGGTGTCCACGTCGTAGACGCCGTCGTCGGTCCACAGTTCGGCCACGCCGTCGGCGTCGCCGGAGTCGACGCGGGGGGAGTAGGAGGCCAGTAGGCGCAGTACGGCCAGCTCGTCGGCCGCGCGGGCCAGCTCGGCCCGCGCGGTGGCGAGACCGTTCTCGGTCGAGGTGAGCCTCGCCTCGAGGGCGTCCAGACGGGCGGTGTCGGAACCATCAATCATGAACCCGACATTAATGCACTAACTGAAACACGTTACAAGTAGTGTGCACACCATGACGGACAAGAGTGCAGACAACCGTCCCGCCGTGATGACGGCGGACGTCATCGTGGTGGGGATGGGAATCGCCGGCGCCTGCGCGGCGATCGAGGCCGCCGAGGCCGGGTCGACGGTCATCGCTCTGGAGGGCGCCTCCGGACCGGGCGGCTCCTCGGCGCAGTCGGGCGGCGAGGTCTACCTGGGGGGCGGCACGGCCACCCAGCAGGCCCTGGGCATCGCCGACACCGAGGAGGACATGCGCGCGTTCCTCCTGGCCGCGCTCGGGCCCAACGCCGACGAGGCGAAGATCGCCGACTACTGCGCGGGGGCCGTCGAGCACCACGACTGGCTGGTCTCGCACGGAGCGGTGTTCAACCGGAAGTTGTGGGACACACCCACCTGGATGCCGGGCGACGACTCGGGCCTGATGTGGATGGGGGAGCGGGCGGAGCCCTACGCGTCCCTGGCCACCCCGGCCGCGCGCGGTCACCGGCCGCCCGCCCCGAACTTCGCCGGGAACGTGCTCATGGACTCCCTCGTGGCCACGGCGCAGAAGGCCGGCGTCGACCTACAGTGCGACGTCAAGGCGCGCTCGCTCATCGTCGAGGACGGACGCGTGGTGGGCGTCCGGGCCACGCAGTTCTCCGAGGAACGCGAGTACCGCGCCACCGGCGGCGTCGTGCTGGCGACGGGCGGGTTCGTGGACAACGACCGGATGCTCGAACAGTGGGCGCCGCAGCAGCTGGGCAAGGACAAGGTCTCCGACGGTCGCGACGACGGCTCCGGCATCGAGATGGGCATCGAGGCCGGCGCGGCCGTGCGCCGCATGCACCAGACCGAGACCGCGATGCTCGTCATCCCCCGCCTGGTGGTGGGCGCGATGCTCGTCGACGGCGACGGGCAGCGCTTCATCAACGAGGAGGTCTACCCGGGCCTGTACTGCCACGCGGCCGTGTATCACCGCCGCCCGCCGGTGTGGGTGATCATCGACGAGAAGGGCATCGAGGACGTCCCGGAGTCCGAGCTGTGGGGTATGCAGCCCATGCACGCCGCCGAGACCATCGAGGAGCTCGCCGCCGATTGTGGGCTGCCCGCCGATGCGCTGGCCGACCAGTTGCGCCGCTACAACGCCGGCGCCGAGCGTGGCGAGGACCCACAGTTCGGAAAGAACGCCCGGTGGGTGCGCCCGCTCGAGCCGCCGTTCGGTGCCTACCCGACGGGTGCCGGGGGGCCGGACACCTTCAACGGCCTGCCCCTCAAGGCGCAGGGGTTCACGCTCGGGGGACTCCACACGGATCTGCAGTCGCGGGTGCTCGACCGCGCGGGTGAGGCGATCCCGGGCCTGTTCGCGGCCGGGCGGTGCACGCACGGTCTGCACGGCGACGGGTACATCTCCGGTACGTCCCTGGGCGACGGGTCGTTCTTCGGGCGGCGCGCGGGCCGCGGTGCGGCCGGGGTCACCGACACGGTGGCGGCCGGCGACGTGACCGGGTCGGCGCCGGCATGAACGACCCGGTGACCGTCGAGCCGGGGACTGTCGAGCCGGGGGCCGTCGTGCGGCGCGACCGGCCGACGGTGGATCTGGGGCCGTTGGACCCGGCGCGCGGTGCTGGCCGTCCGGTCGACAGGGACGACGACGACGAGGCCGGCCTCTACGCCCTGGTGGACCAGGTGCGCCGGATCCGCGCGCTCACCACCGGCGGCATGTTCGACACCGACCTGGGCCCGCTGACCGATCGGATCCGCAGGGTGGCCGATGAGCTGGAGGCCGCGTCGGCGAGCCCCGAGCAGCGGCAGGAGGTCAACTGGCGGGAGCGTCGGTACGCCTCGAACTGCCCGATCATCGGCCGGTCCAACGTCCTCGCCCCGCCGGCGGAGTTCGAGTTGCTGGACGACGGGACGCTCAGGGCCGAGATGACGCTCGGGCTGGAGTACCAGGGCCCCCCGGGGTGTGTTCACGGCGGTGTCGTGGCCCTGCTGTTCGACGCGGCGCTGGGCCGGGTCAACCACCACGCGGGGACCACCGGGATGACGATGTACCTGGACCTGGACTACCGCAGCCCCACGCCCATCCTCGAGCCGATCGTGGTGACCGCCCGTCAGGTCCGGGTGGACGGCCGGAAGGTGTGGTCGCAGGGCGCGGTCCACGCGGGAGGTCGCCTCTGCGCCACCGCCGAGGGGCTGTTCGTCATGCCCGCGGAGTGGGTGGCGGCGTACCGGCAGCACCGGGATGAGGGCGCGGGCGAGGGCTGACCCCGGGGCGCAGAGTAGATTCTGTTGCCGTGACGACCGACTCCGGCCCTTCCGACCCCACCGCCCCGGGCGACCGCCCCCTCGGCACCGCGGACCCCGCCGGTGCGAGCGATGAGGGCACTCCCTTCCTGCGCCAGGACCCCGATGCGTCCGGCGCGACCGAGCTGGCCCGCGAGCTGCGCCGACTCCGCGGCCTGGTCGCCGGGTCCGTCTACGAGGACGTCCACGACGCCGTGGCCACCGTGCGCGGGTTGGTCGAGCACCTCGAGACCGTGGGCACCGTGGTGCGGCCGTCGGAGTACGCCACCTGGGGTGTGCCGGAGCACCTGGCGGCCAACCCGGCGACCGGCAGCCGGAACCCGGTGTCCCCGCCGCTGGAGCCGGTGGTGTTCCCCGATGCGACCGTGCGGGCCGACCTCACCCTGGGTATCGAGTACCAGGGGCCTCCCGGCTGCGTCCACGGCGGGATCGTCGCGCTGATCTTCGACGAGATGCTGGGGCTGGCGAACGCCGCGTCGGAGAGTGTCGGCATGACCGCGGACCTGCGCATCTCGTATAAGTCGCCGACGCCACTGTTCGCCCCGCTGCGGTTCGAGGCGCGGCAGGAACGGGTGGAGGGCCGCAAGATCTGGGCGACCGCGACCCTCCACACCGGCGAGACCCTCTGCGCGACGGCTGAGGCGTTGTTCATCGAGCCGAGGGGTATCCGGGACGCCGACCGCGGCCGGCCCATCGAGGGCTGACAGTGATGATGTGTGTAGTGG
>NZ_JAALDN010000543.1 GCF_014144855.1 Dietzia maris
TGGACCGTCCGGGCGTGGCGGAGGCCGGGACCGGCCGCTCGGGCGTGTAGGGCCGCGGGTCCGGCAGCGCGAGCCAGCTGCGCCGACGCCGCGACGGGGAGCTGAGGATCGCGGAGATGGCCTCCGGCTCGTGGCGGGCACAGTTGGCGAGCAGCCCGAGCGAGGTCAGGGTGACGACCGCCGACGTGCCGCCGTTGGAGATCAGGGGCAGCTGCAGACCCGTCACCGGCAGCAGGCCGACCACATACCCGATGTTGATGAAGGCCTGGATGACGATCGTCGCGGTGACGGTGCCGGCGAGCAGGCGGCGGAACGGGTCGACCGATCGCAGTGCGACGCGCATGCCGACCCACCCGAGGGTGAGGTAGAGCGACACCACGACCGCGGCACCGAACCAGCCCAGCTCCTCGCCGATGATCGCGAAGATGAAGTCGTTGGTGGCCTCGGGCAGGTAGAACCACTTGGCGCTGGACTGCCCCAGCCCGACGCCGAACAATCCGCCGTCGGCCAGCGAGAGCATGCCCTGGTACGACTGGTAGGCCGCGCCCTGGGGGTTGGAGAAATCGCCCCGGAAGGTGTCGAAGTAGGTCCGGATCCGCTCGAAGCGGTAGGCGAACGCCACGGCGAGCACGCCGAAGACCACGACGCCGACCGCGATGACCCACACGAAGTGCCGGGTGGGGTACCCGGAGAACCACAGCACACACAGGAAGGCGATGGTCACCGCGGTGGCCATGCCCAGGTCGGGGGCGACGACGACGAGGACCGCCACGACGAGGTAGCCGACCACGGCCGGGAAGAGCAGATCGAGCCAGTACCCCGTGCGCATCCGCTTGGCGACCACCGAGCACGCCCAGAGGATGAAGGCGAACTTGGCGATCTCCGCGGGCTGGATCGAGAACAGCCCCAGGTCGATCCAGCCCTTCGACCCGTTGATCTCGGACCCGACCCCGGGGATCAGCACGGCCACGAGCAGTCCGATCGCGACCAGCAGCAGCGGGAACGCCGCGGCCCGGACCAGCTCGATGCGGACGCGCAGCGCGGTGACGAAGCCGACCCAGCCTATGAGGACGAAGAGCGCCTGGCGCAGGAAGATGTCGAACGGCGTGCCGCCGCCGGAGAAGGCGAGCACGTTGGAGCTGGACAGCACCATGCCCAATCCGATGACGGTGAGCAGGGCGGTGACCACCATGACCACGTGGTACGAGGTCAGGGGCGCGCGATTGATGGCGGCCAGGGGTGCGGCGATCCGCCCGAGCAGGTCCGGTCGCGTCTCGGTGTCCGCGCGCTCGTGCTGTGTCTTCTCACGCGCCGTCTTCTCACGCGCCGTCTTCTCACGCGCCGGCTTCTGGCGCGCTGCCTTGTCGATTGCCATTGCCCTACCTCCCGGCCACGCGGCCCACGGCGAGGACGAAGCTGCGCCCGCGGTGACCGTAGTCGGTGAA
>NZ_JAALDN010000544.1 GCF_014144855.1 Dietzia maris
CCGCGACGCCACGCCGGTACTCCGGGACTTCGCGCGGGCGATGCGGTGGGCGTTCGAGACCACCGAGTACGCGCGCGGCGACCGCGCCAAGGTCGATGAGGTCGTCGAGTTCGCCCGCCACCTGGGCGCCGATCACCGCAAACTCGAACTGACGCCCGGGCACCACCGGCGCTTCGGGGAGGCGCTGGCCCACACCCTGCGCTACCTCGCCGGACGCGCCTGGAACGACCGGCTGGAGACCACCCTGGGCACCGCCTACCGGGTGCTCTCGACCGCCCTGCAACAGGGCGCCGCCGCCGACGAGGGCCCCGCGCGCGTCGGAGCGACCGTGGTGGAGATCCTGCGACCCACCCGGGACGTGGTGGTGGTGCGGCTCATCAGCGACGTGATGGTCGACTACCACCCGGGGCAGTACCTCAGCGTGCTCACGCCCTACGCGCCCGGCGTGTGGCGGCGGCTCAGCCCGTCGATCCCGTCGAACCCGGCCGGGCAGATCGAGTTCCACGTCCGCGACGTGCCCGGCGGCGCGCTCAGCGGCTCACTGGTCCGCAGCGTCGGCGTCGGTGACCGTTGGGTGCTCGCCCGTCCCCTGGGGATGCTCGAGGTCGACCGGTCCGAGCCGACCCGGGACGTGCTCATGATCGCCGGCGGCACCGGGATCGCGCCCCTGCGGTGCCTGCTGCTGGACATGATGCGCCACGCCGACAACCCGCGGGTCCACCTGTTCTACGGGGCCCGCTTCCCCGGCGACCTCTACGACCTGCCGACATTGGTCGACCTCGCCGCCACCGCCCCGTGGTTGACGATCCAGCCCGTCGCCGAGGAGGACGAGGACCCCTGGTGGGCCGGCCCCCGGCAGGACCTTCCCCGCACCCTGCACCGTCGGCAGACCGGCACCCTGGTCCGGGCGGTCACGCAGTGGGGATCGTGGGCCGACCGGCAGGTCATCGTCTCGGGCTCACCCGAGATGCTGCGCGCGACGGTCCGCGGTCTCGTCGCGGCCGGCACCCCGCGGGAGAACATCAGCTACGACCGCCCCTGACAATCCCGCCGCGCGGCGCGGCCACCCACGTCGCCATCGTCGCCAGCGTCGCCAGCGAGAAGACAGTTCCGCACACGACGGCCGAGAGCGGGTGTGCGGAACTGTCTTCTCGATGCGGGAACGCGCCGCGGCGGCCGGATCAGCGCGCCGCCGCGACGGTGTCGGCGTCCTCGCCGGCGCCGGGCG